>NZ_VTQF01000002.1:300000-427263 GCF_008763935.1 Streptococcus mitis | reverse complement strand
ATGCAAAGAATATTATAATTAGTGGTAATATGATAAGAGATAAATAGGTAAAAAAGACATTCTTTCGCTCTCTTAACACGAAGTCTCTCATTGCTTTTTCCTCTAATTGAAGTTTTTCAACTTTCCTCTCACGATGGTACGTAACATAACAAACAACAAAGGCTATTATAAAGGAAATCAGGATGCCTATCATTAAAAATTGATATCTTCCCAGAATGGTTAAATAGTATTTGGAATTAACTTTTCCAATTATGACATAAATAATCATGACCATGCTACTGCCAGCAGTTTCCAAAAAAGAAGTCTTCTTTCTTACTATGTATAAACTAGAATCTTTTTTATCAAAATAAACTGGATTTTTATCAATTGTTCCTATAGGAACCATATTTTTTAAATATTTTTTCATATATCATTTTCCTTAGGGGAATATTTTTTGTCTAACATATGAACCACTTTAAATCTCTGTATTGGTTTCGTGTTTAATAACAATAGGGGGAACATAAAAAATAAAATGGCTAAAAACAAAAAATTAGAAGTCAATAAATAAACTATAGAAAAAAGCACTGGAAGAAGGAATGCCAATAATATAATTAGATGGCTCTTAACTATATTTTTCTTCTCATTTTTAAGAAAAGTTATCATATCAACGTTTGAAAGCACAAAAGGACTAATAATTAATTCTTCATTCAAAGCTGGTCTGTAGAGGAGTTTTGAGACAATGATCATTAGAAAAAAACCAAAAATCAAGGGCCAAAAACCACTGAATACCTGAGCTTTTGTTACTTCTCTTACAAGAACATAAAGAATAAGTGCTACTCCTGTCGAGAAAGCGACAGGAGACACTTTAAACTTCGTTTTAGAATGACCTAAGAACATCTTGCCTGTTTTCTTATCAAAAAAAACTGTTTCCCCTTCAAAATTACCAATTCCTACAAATTCAACGTCCTTTAACTTTATAATTTGATTTTTGTCCAAGAGAATCTCCTATTTTTCTTATCCGAGGCATACTCAAACATAGCTTCCGCATCATCCAAAGTTGCAGGTCTAAGCAATAAACGCTCAGTCTCGACTATGGGATACTGAGCTAGTTTTAAAAAGATTGATTCCATACTTCTCCTCCATTTAAAAATATTTTCTACCAGTCTAGCATAAAAAAGAAGTTACAACAAGTTTTCCTTGCTTTTTAAAGCGGTTTCATATAGAATAAATTCATCACCTTATTTTATAGATAATTGTGATAAATCATTTACAACCCGTCAATAGAAAGGGAGTTTTTCTCTATGTTAATTGGAATTCCAAAAGAAATTAAGAATAATGAAAACCGTGTCGCCCTCACACCTGCTGGTGTCCACAGCTTAGTCGGTCGTGGTCATCGCGTCCTTATCGAAACAAATGCTGGTCTCGGTTCTGGCTTTACTGATGATGACTATCAAAAGCAAGGAGCTGAGATTGTCGCTACTGCTGGTGAAGCCTGGGCTGCAGAGTTGGTCGTGAAAGTAAAAGAACCATTAGCTTCTGAATATGGTTACTTACGTGACGACTTGCTTCTCTTCACCTACTTGCATATGGCTGCTGCTCCTGAATTAGCCGAAGCCATGTTAGCAGCCAAAACAACAAGTATCGCTTATGAGACTGTCCGTGATGATCAGGGGCAGTTACCACTCCTCATTCCTATGAGTGAGGTTGCAGGCCGTATGGCAGTTCAAATCGAAGCTCACTTCTTGACCAAACAAGCTGGTGGATCTGGTGTCCTACTTGGTGGTGTACCAGGCGTTCCAAAAGGAAAAGTCACTATCATCGGTGGTGGTGTCGTAGGAACTCATGCTGCCCGCATCGCACTTGGACTTGGTGCCCAAGTGACCATCCTTGATATCAGTGCTAAACGTCTCTCTGAATTAGAGGAAGTTTTTGGTCATCAAATTCAAACCCTCATGTCCAATTCATTTAACATCGAAGCCAGTGTGAGAGATGCGGATGTTGTTATTGGGGCGGTTCTCATCCCCGGTGCCAAAGCACCAAAATTGGTGACAGATAAGATGGTCAAGCAAATGCGTCCAGGTTCTGTCATTGTGGACGTTGCCGTTGACCAAGGTGGTGTTATCGAAACAGCTGACCGTGTGACAACGCACGATGAACCTGTCTATGAAAAACATGGTGTACTTCACTACGCCGTTGCTAACATCCCTGGTGCTGTTGCCCGTACTTCTACCATTGCCCTTACAAATGTCACTATTCCTTATATCGAAGCTTTGACAGAAAAAGGATTCGCACAAGCAATTTCTGAAGATGAGGGCTTGCGCCAAGGTGTTACCACTTATCAAGGTTACTTAACCAGTCTTCCAGTAGCCCAAGGTCTCGATAAAAAACATAGTCCAATTGACGAACTAGTATAAACAATCTAATTATCAGATAAAAGAAAGAGCAATTCCACCTGAACTGCTCTTTTTTGCTATTCTGTTTCTTCTTCACTTTTTTCCATTTTGACCGGTGCTGGTTCATAAGCTCGGATAATCTGAGCAACAACTGGATGGCGAACCACATCCTTGGCTGAAAAATGAACAAAGTCAATTTGATGGATGTTCTTGAGTTTTTCTTGAGCATCAATCAAACCAGACTTGACGTTACGTGGAAGATCAATCTGACTGATATCTCCATTGACAATCATCTTAGAATTAAAACCTAAACGAGTCAAAAACATCTTCATCTGCATGATAGTCGTATTTTGCGCCTCATCTAAAATAACAAAAGCATCATCCAAGGTTCGTCCACGCATGTAGGCAAGGGGCGCAATTTCGATAATTTCACGCTCCATGAGACGAGTCGTTTGGTCTTTCCCTAGAATCTGATATAAGGCATCATAAACTGGACGGAGATAAGGATCCACCTTTTCTTTTAGGTCTCCTGGAAGAAAACCTAGACTTTCACCTGCTTCTACTGCTGGTCGAGTCAAGATAATGCGCTTGACCTGACCACGCTTGAGGGCAGTTACGGCCAAAGTAACTGCAAGAAAGGTCTTCCCGGTCCCTGCTGGCCCAATTCCAAAGGTCACATCATGCTGTTTGACACTGTCCACATAAAGTTTTTGACCCAAGGTTTTGACACGGATAGGCTTCCCAGTATTATCCTTGATGATTTCTTCTTCGTAAAGGGCGACAAACTTGTCGATTTCATCGTTTTTGACCATGCTAATTGCAGTCACCACATCTGGTGTCCCAACCGTCATCCCACGATTCACCAAAACCATCAAGGCTTGGATAACCTGACGGGCTTCCTCACATGCAGCTTCTTCTCCCAAAACTTGGACAATCTCCGTACGAGCATGAATCACAACATCAAGCTCTTCTTCCATCAAACGAAGATGGCGTTCATTGGAACCAAAAAGATGAAACAGGTCATCTGGATGACTCAGTTGAATGTCTATTGAATGTTCCTTCAAATAAAGAACCTCTCTAATCCTTTTATTTCTTTTTATTATAGCAAAGGGGTGGAGAAATTACTAGCCCAAACCCAATGAATCATGCTAGTGTTCTAAGTATTCTTGCCAGATGGCGTCAAAGTCTCCTAGGTTAAAAGAGAAACTGGCATGTTCCTCCAAAAAGCGACTCACCTCATCAAAATCATCTGTATGTTTTGGGAAGGCTGACTCTTCAAAAGCGAGGTCTGCCAAGATAGCTTTGGGACTATTACTTTTAGGATTGCGCTCGGTCATGAGCCAAGTGTAAAATGATTTTCTCATAAATCTCCCTAAATCAACTCTGTCCCAAACTGGTCTTGCTTGATTTTACCAGCCTTCATAAGACCACCTAAAGCTTTCTTGAACTGACCTTTAGAAATGCCAAAGGTTGCCTTGATGTCGTCTGGAGATGACTTATCATTTAAGGTCATGAAACCGCCATTGCTTTCCAAGTAGGTCAAAATCATCTGAGCATCATTTTCCAACATTTCAAATGAACGAGGTTTGAGAGAGAGGTTCAGAGTGCGGTCCACTTCACGGAAACCAATGACACGCGCATCTAATACTTGACCCAAACGTGGCTCTGCATAGCGCTCGCTAGGATGGATAAAGCCAAGCATGTTATTTTCTGGCAGATAGACAAAGGTCCCTGACAGCTTGAGGCGGTAAACAATGGCTGGCCAGTTTTGGTTCTGCATGTTGTTGTAGGCAGGACGAGCCAGACGTTGGAAGTCTTCTTGATAAGCCAAGAGTCCCCAGATACGGTCTTTCTTGTCCACTTCAAGACGGATATAGAGTTGGTCGCCCTTCTTAGGCCAGAGTTCCTTGAGCTCAGGGAGAATATCGAGTGACACAACGATTTCCTTGTCAGGAAGGCCTGTATCCACAAAGACACCCAAGTCTTTACGAACTTCCGTTACAGTTCCCCAACCAAATTGGTCCTGAGTTGCAGTCACTTCTAGAGTGGTCAAGCGGAGTTTTTGCTTCATATCCGTGTAGGCAAAACCTTTAACCGTATCCCCAACTGTATGTTGACCTTCTTCCTTGGCAAGAGCATAGGTCTGGCCATCCTTTTGCACAAAGTAAAAACGGTCGTTTTCATCGATGATCAGTCCAACGATAAAACTTGCAAGATTTGTATTCATATTTCCTTCTTTCGAATAAAACTCAGCCAGCAATGCCAACTGAGTTTTTCTGTTTATTTTTTAGACTTCCAAAAGTTCTTTCTCTTTGTTGGCAGTCATGTCGTCGATGTGTTTAACAGCATCGTCTGTTACTTTTTGAATGTCTTTTTCAAGAGTCTTCAATTCGTCTTCAGTGATTTCTTTTGCTTTTTCTTGTTTCTTAGCTTCGTCCATAGCATCGCGACGGATATTGCGGACAGCCACTTTAGCATTTTCGCCGACCTTCTTCACTTCTTTAGCAAGGTCACGACGAGTTTCTTCTGTAAGAGCAGGGATAACCAAACGAATAACAGAACCGTCGTTAGCTGGTGTGATACCAAGATCAGAGGCATTCAAGGCACGTTCGATGTCTTTCAATGAAGACTTGTCAAATGGTGTCACCAACAAAACACGCGCTTCTGGAATCGTAATTGAAGCGATTTGGTTAAGAGGAGTTTCTACTCCGTAGTATTCTACATGTACACGGTCAAGCAAGCTTGCATTGGCACGACCGGCACGGATACCACCAAATTCACGAGCAAGTGATTGGTGAGACTGGGTCATTCTCTCTTTAGCTTTTTCAATAATTGCGTTAGCCATAATCTTTCTTATTCCTTTTCTTCGATATTATTTGAAACTGTTGTTCCAATATTTTCACCAAATACGACACGTTTGATGTTGCCTGGTTGGTTCATGTTGAAGACAACCAAGTCAATGTCGTTATCCATTGAGAGGGTTGAAGCTGTTGAGTCCATGATACGAAGACCTTTGTTAATAACATCACGGTGAGTCAATTCTTCAAATTTAACAGCTGTCTTGTCCTTCTTAGGATCGGCATTGTAAACACCATCTACGCCATTTTTAGCCATAAGGATAGCATCCGCTTCGATTTCAGCCGCACGAAGGGCCGCGGTCGTATCTGTTGAGAAGTAAGGTGAACCAATTCCGGCACCAAAGATAACGATACGGCCTTTTTCAAGGTGACGAAGGGCACGTCCACGTACATAAGGCTCTGCCACTTGTTGCATAGCAATAGCTGTTTGCACACGTGTATCAACCCCAACTTGTTGCAATGAATCTGCCATCACAAGAGCATTCATAACAGTCCCAAGCATTCCTGTGTAATCTGCCTGAACGCGGTCCATACCTGCTTCTGCTGCAGGTTCTCCACGCCAAAGATTTCCTCCACCAATAACAAGGGCAATTTCGATACCTAAGCTATGAACTTCTTGAATCTCTTTTGCGATTGTTTGAACTGTTTGGATATCAATCCCTACGCCACGTTCTCCGGCAAGGGCTTCACCTGATAACTTGATTAAAATACGTTTATACTTGGGATTCGCCATTTTCACTCTCCTTCTTTTATCCTACCTATTTTATCACAATTTCTAAGATTTTTATAGTATCATAAGCAATTCTTTCAAAAAAATTAGACAGTCAAAAATTCCGCTAAGTCGCTAAGAGCACGCTCTGCAATTTTTTCATAACGAGCCTTCTTGTCACGGATACGCTCGCCTTCCAACTCCTTGATGATCCCAAAATTGACATTCATTGGTTGGAAATGTTTGCTGTCCGCATGGGTGATGTAATGAGCTAAGCTTCCAATCGCTGTTGTCTCTGGGAAGATTGCTTCACTTTCTCCCTTGAAGAGACGAGCCGCGTTAATTCCCGCAACCAAGCCTGACGCTGCGGACTCAACATAGCCTTCCACACCCGTCATCTGACCAGCAAAGAAGAGATTTGGTTGTTTCTTAGAACGATAGGTTTGCTCAAGAAGATTTGGTGAATCCATATAAGAATTTCGGTGCATGACACCATAACGAACAAACTCCGCATTTTCAAGACCTGGAATCATTTGGAAGACACGCTTTTGTTCTCCCCATTTGAGGTGGGTCTGGAAACCGACGATATTGTAGAGGCTACCAGCCGCATTGTCCTGACGGAGCTGAACCACCGCATAAGGTGTTTTAAATTCGCCATCACGAGGTCCTGTGTAGTCATCTGGATACTCCAAACCGACTGGTTTCATAGGGCCATAAAGCATGGTTTTAATGCCACGTTTGGCCATGACTTCGATAGGCATACAACCTTCAAAGTACTTTTCTTTTTCAAAGGAATTGAGCGGTGCTTCTTCTGCATTGACCAAGGCTTCATGGAAATCCATAAACTCTTGTTTAGTCATAGGGGCATTGAGGTAGGCTGCCTCTCCCTTGTCATAACGAGACTTGAGATAGACCTTGCTCATATCGATGGTGTTGACATCGATAATAGGTGCTGCCGCGTCGTAGAAATAGAAGCCATCGCCGTCATTAATGGCATGAATCTTCTCAGCCAGGGCATCGCTAGTCAAGGGACCAGTAGCGACAACTGTAATAATATCAGTTGGTAATTCTGTAATTTCATCACGAACCACTTCAATCAAGGGGTGATTGGCAACTTTTTCAGTCACCATTTGGGAGAAACCATCACGGTCCACCGCAAGGGCACCACCAGCAGGAACACGTGTAGCTTCTGCTGATTCCAAGATAACAGAACCTAAGCGACGCATTTCTTCCTTGAGAAGCCCAACAGCATTTGTCAAAGCATCTCCACGCAAGGAATTGGAACAAACTAACTCTGCAAAATTGTCTGTTTTGTGCTGGGGTGTTGACTTGACACCACGCATTTCATAAAGTTTAACTGGAATACCACGCTCTGCGATTTGGTAGGCTGCCTCAGAACCTGCCAAACCAGCACCGATAACATTGATATAAGATTGAGACACGACACTAATACCTCTTTGGGTGGAAACTAAGTCCAAATAAAAACAAGCTACTAGACTATTTGACACCCACAAATCTTTCTAAATTCATACTTGGTCCATTATACCAAAAAACTAAGTAAAAAGACAGACAGGAGAATTCCTGAATGTCTTTCAAAAATTATTCTTTATTGAAACTGAATATCTTCCAACCCAGTTTTCTTTCATATTTTATACTAAAACGTACTTCAGTATTCTTAGGTAATTTTTCAATTTCAACTATTTGAGCAAGTACGTATTGAAAATCAGAATCAGTCCAATTGTCAATATCCTCATCAGTTAATTGAAGGTTTTGTTTTCGTACCTCTTTTATATCAATGTCTATGTCAATACCAAAGGTAGAACGATTGTCAGCAACCCTTTTCAAAAGTAGATCACGATTACGAACAAGCGTCTCTTCATCAAGATTGTTGACTCTACTTGGGTCTAGGTCCTCAATTAAGGGAGTAAGTTCTTCTACA
Source organism: Streptococcus mitis (assembly GCF_008763935.1). GTDB lineage: Bacteria > Bacillota > Bacilli > Lactobacillales > Streptococcaceae > Streptococcus > Streptococcus mitis_DB. Next base: position 419,385 of record NZ_VTQF01000002.1, on the reverse strand, counting down.
TCTGTCTTCAGAATTGCCTCCCTCTTTTCTTGTTCTTCAAGACGAGTTTTAGGGTTGCCACTATATTCTTCTTTTGGAACTAAAGAGTAATAGGATTTAAAAGATTCCAATTCAATTGAATTTTTAATATAAAGCTTCTTAAGCTGATTATCTTTTAAATATGTAGAAGTCAAACTATCACTTTGAAGTATCTTATTATAAGCTTCCTCAAGTCGGTCATAGTTATCATCTTCAGCAACATACTCCATTTCTAAACGATAGACTGTTTTTTGGGAAAAACCAAAGAAAATTTTCTTTTCAACTTCTTTAAGTCGCGGATTGTATCTAAGGACTGGAGTCTTCTCAACATAATCTTTTTCAAAATCCACATAGACATCTACAAATTTTTTATTTCCTTTAATGTAAAATGGAAATCCGTAGTATCCAAAGGTATCAGCAGTCGAGTATCCTTCTGCTTCTAACCCTGCAGCTTCTACTACGGAACGAATGTTTGAAATAGATGTTTTAGCTAAATCACGATCGACTCTGTTGTTACATGCTGACAAAATAAATAAGGTGAGAATAGGCAACAGTAGGCCAATTACTTTCTTCATCGCTTTGCTTTTCATTTCTCCTCCAAATAAGCAATCTTAGCAAAATGTTTATGATTGTTATTTCTATTTCGGGAAGAAGGCAAACTTCCCTGTTTAGTCATTTTCTTGGTTTTCTTCCCAGTCGTGATAGGCAGCGTAGAGTTGACTTTTATTCCACTGGTAAATCTTAGCGACTTCCTTGATAGCTTGATTTTTCTTCATACCATGTTGGATGCGGGCTTGGATTTCTGAAAACAAGTCCTCCTCGTCCTTTTCTTCCATATCCTGACTGGCACCTTCAACGATGAGAAGGCATTCTCCCTTAAGTGGCGTTTCGGAGATGCTTTCCAGCAATTCAGAGATCTTTCCTCTTTGGTATTCTTCATAAATTTTAGTCAATTCCCTAACCAAAACGACCGAGCGGTCGCCATAAACTGCTAACATATTTTCCAAAGTATCTGCCACACGATGGGGAGATTCATAGAAAATCTGAGTTTCAGGATAATCTTTTTTTGAGTCGAAAAATTGCTTTTGCTGGCCTGATTTTCTCGGTAAAAAGCCGTAAAAGATATGTGGTTGTGGCGCTAGACCGCTAGCAATCAAGGCAGAAATCCCTGCAGAGGCTCCTGGAACTGTGACAACTGCAATCTCTTCCTCAATAGCTGCCTTAACCAAATCATGACCAGGGTCTGAGATGCTAGGCAGACCCGCGTCGGATACCTGAGCAATACTTTGCCCTGCTTTCAGGAAACCAATCAAATCAGGAATCTTTTCCTTGGCATTGTGCTCATGAAAACTGATTTGCTTGGTAGAAATGTCAAAATGCTTGAGCAATAGACCTGTATTGCGTGTGTCCTCAGCAGCAATCCAGTCCACTTCTTTCAAGGTCTGGATTGCTCGAAAGGTTATATCGTCTAGATTGCCAATCGGCGTTGCCACTAGGTACAGCTTGCCATAGGGAGACTGCCCCTTAAAACTTTTTTGAATCTGCATGCTTACTCCCTGTATAACAACTCATCACAGAACATACATTCTTCGTCCTGTTCTCGACGTTGTCCATAAAAATCATTACAAACGTGAAATCCATCACGGTAAATGCGACGGACACTTTCACGAACATGCTTAGCCTTGACAGGAGCGTCTGCTTCCACCTCACCCAAGCGTTCTCGCAACTTACTATTTTCCAAGCGAAGAGCTGTATTTTCTTCTACCAAGCTCTTGAGATTTTTCTTGATGGCTTCCACATCGGCCAAGGTTACCAATAACTGTTGGGAAAAATCGTCCAGCGCGTCAAATAATTCTTTTTTGTCCATAAAACAGCCCTTTCCTTTCTTTATCATTCATTTTTGAGTTTATATTTCTTTCAAGACCAGATATTCCATAGCATTTTGAAAGCTGACATTAGCCTGCCACATTTTTCTAGCTTCTAGCAAATCTTGTAGAATCACTCTTACTCTTGCTTGTAAGATATCTTGTCCACAGAGGACTTCAAAAATCCGTAAAACCTGATCTTGTTTTTCCTTATCATCTGCCAAGCTAGCTAGTTTGGCAACTTGCAAATAACTTTCTTTTTTCTTAGCCACTAACCAAGTTAGCAGGCGTTCACTTTCATCGACCAAGGTCCAAAAATTTGCCTGATGTGCCAACTTTTCTGCTTCAGCTCGTGATTGACTAAACTGAGCTAAAAGGATCGCCTTTTTCTTAACCAGTCCCATTTGTTCTAAGAGCAAAATGAGCTTTTCTTCTTGTTTTTTAAAGTGAAAAATTTGCGTCCGACTGCGGATTGTTGGTAAGATCTTTTCCTCATCGCTGGTCAAGAAGAAGATATAAACCTCACTCTGGGGTTCTTCGATGACCTTGAGCAGAGAATTGGCTGCATTAGGATGCATTTTCTCAGCTTGCTCAATGATAAAGACCTGTTGCTGACTTTCAATCCCTGCTTGGGAAAACTGACCCACCAATTCCCGAATGCGTTCTGTCTTGATGACCTGATTGACTGGTTTAATCAAAGTGACATCGGGAAATTCTCCCAGTTCAATCAGCTTACAATTTCGGCATTTCTCACATGGTAAAACACCTACTTTATCTGTACAAAAAAGGCTCTTAGCCAAAAACTGCGCCATTTCCAAGCTTCCAAAGAAACCTGAAAAGAGGTAGGCATGATTGAGCTGGTCTTGTTCTAGGATACGGACAAAGTGGTCAAACTGATCTGGCTGCCAGGCCTTTAGTTGATCTTGTTTCATTTAGCTAATCCCATTCTATCAAACAAGACAGCCTTTGTGGTTTCCACAACCTCCTCCAATGGAAGACTCGCATCAATCTTGACAATGCGATTTCCTTCTTTTTCCAGGAGAGAAAGATAGCCTTTACGGACTTTTTTATGCAAGTCCAAACCTTCCAAGTCCAAACGATTGACCTCACGATTGCTATTAGCAGCAATGCGAGCCAGTCCTTCTTCCACCTCGATATCAAAATAGAGTGTCAAATCGGGTTTAAGGCCATCTGTCGCAAACTGATTGAGCCAATCAATGGCGTCAATATCTAAGCCACGACCAAATCCCTGATAGGCAACGGAACTATCGATGAAGCGGTCCATAATGACCAACTTACCAGCTTCAAGGGCAGGGAGAACTTTTTCCACCAAGTGCTGTCTGCGACTGGCGATATAGAGTAAAAGCTCTGTTTTAGCATCCATCTGAGTATGACTTGGATCCAAAATCACTTCCCGAATCTTCTCCCCAATCAAGACTCCGCCAGGTTCACGGGTCGTCAGCACCTCTACCCCTTTTTCCTCTAAAATTGGTAGCAGAGCCTCTAAAACACTGGTCTTTCCTGCTCCCTCTGGTCCCTCAAGAGAGACTAAAAATCCTTTTGACATGTCTAACTCATTTCTTTTTTACTACTTCTATTCTATCAAAAAAATGTGGGTTTGTGACAATCTTTTTGTCTTCTCATTTCAACCACCATAAAAGAGGCAGATAAAACTACCTCTTATTTACCTAATTCTTGTGTTCGTTTGTAGGCTTGACCAACTGCATCCATGACCGTTCCTCGAAAAGCATGCGCTTCTAAGCTCGCTACACCAGCGATAGTGGAACCTCCTGGGCTACAAACTTGGTCTTTCAAGACCCCAGGATGCTCTTGGCTTTCTAGGACCAATTGCCCAGCTCCTACCACAGTTTGAGCCGCCATTTTCAATGCCGTTTCTCGTGGCAATCCCGTCTGAACACCTGCATCTGCCAAGGCTTCGATAAAGAGATAGACAAAAGCCGGTCCACAGCCTGCAAGACCTGTCGCTGCGTCGATTAAGCCTTCTCCTAGTTCAACCAAGAGACCAGCCTTAGTTAAAAGCTGACAAAATAGCTCACTGTCCTCAGCCCTGCAATTAGAAGACAAGGCATAACTAATCACTCCTTGTCCGATAGAAGCAGGGGTATTTGGCATCATACGAATAATTCGGTGTTGACTTGGAAGAAGACTAGCCAGTTTTTCCAAGGTCAATCCAGCTGCCATGGAAATCAAAAGAAGACTTTCTCTTTTTTCAAGGATGGTCTGGTATTGAGAAAGCAGTTCAGAAAACTGAGCAGGCTTAACTCCTAGAAAAATCACATCTGCTTCTGCAAAGATTTCTTCATTGCTGGAAGCCTGACCACCAAAGTCTGCAATGAAAGCATCTACCTTGGCTTGACTACGATTGGCAAGAAGAATGTCATCACACGTCTTAGCCTGCAAAACAGCCTTGGCCAAGCTAGCACCCATATTCCCCAAACCGATAAATCCAATCTTCATCTCTTACTCCCTTATCTGTCCGTCACCAGTAACCACATACTTGTAGCTAGTCAACTCCTTCAAGCCCATTGGACCACGCGCGTGCAATTTCTGAGTAGAAATCCCCATTTCACAACCAAGACCAAATTGGCCACCATCTGTGAAACGAGTTGAGGCATTGACATAAACCGCTGCAGAGTCCACTTGATCTGTAAAGTAAGCTGCAGCTTCAGCATTTTCAGTCACAATGGCATCCGAATGATGAGTACTGTGTGTTTCAATATGCTCGATTGCTTCCTCAAGACTTGAAACTACTTTAACAGCTAGGACATAGTCTAAAAACTCGGTGTCAAAGTCTTGTGCTTCAGCTGCGTGACCTGAAACAAACTGACTTGCTTTTTCATCCAAGCGGAATTGAATCGGTTCCAGCCCAGCTTCTTTCCGACTTGTAACCAGAACTTGCTCCAAGCGAGGAAGGAAGCTTGCTGCTTTGCCTTCATGAACCAGCAGAACCTCCATGGCATTGCAGACAGAAGGACGACTGGTTTTGGCATTGTTGATGATAGACAGAGCTTTGTCTTCATCTGCATCCTTATCCACATAGACATGGACAATCCCAGTTCCTGTCTCGATAACAGGTACGATAGCATTTTCAACCACGGCATTAATCAAGCCAGCCCCTCCACGAGGAATGAGAAGGTCTAGATAGCCCTTGGCCTTCATCATAGCATAGCTGCTTTCACGGCTGGTATCTTCCACCAGTTGAATCACATCTGGGTGAATAGTGGTCGTCTCCAAGCCCTTCTTGATGGCTGTGACAATAGCATGGGCTGTTTGATAGGCATCCTTCCCACTACGAAGAACAACCGCATTCCCACTCTTGAGAGCCAAAGCAGCCGCGTCAGACGTCACATTTGGACGGCTTTCATAGATAATACCAATAACCCCCATAGCCACACGTTTCTTTGTGATAACCAAACCATTTTCAAGCTGATTGGTTTCTAAGACTTCACCGATTGGATCTGGTAAAGCAACCACTTCACGAATCCCAGTTGCCATCGCTTCTATACGACTTGCATCCAAATAAAGACGATCCAGCATCACATCTGAGATTTTACCCTTAGCAGCTTCCATATCAAGGGCATTGGCTGCTAAAATTTCCTCTGTAGCAGCCACTAAGTGATCAACCATGGCTAGCAAGGCTTGGTTTTTCACCTCTTCACTAGCTGTGTTGATTGATTTTTTAACAGCCTGTACCTGTTCAAATTGTTCTTGTGTACTTACCATAGTTTACCTCTAAAATTCTGTAAAGAGTAGTTGGATTTCAGGAGTAATGGAAATCCAGTCATCACGGTGAATCAAGATACCCTTGGCTTTTTGAGAACGCAACATATCCTCCAAAGCAGATGCTCCAAATTGCACGCGTCCTTTTCCAAGTGATTTTCCACTTTCCTTGTCACATACTGTCACGATATCACCGTAAGAAAAGGCTCCTTCTGCGTCAACAATACCAGATAAAAGAAGACTCTTTCCATGTTGGGAGAGAGCTTCTGCAGCCCCTCTATCGACCCAAATAGAACCTTGACTCTGAGCATAAAAGGCCAGCCATTGTTTCTGGGTACGAAGTCCCTTCTCTTGAGCAACAAAGTAGGAACCATCCTTGGTCTCCTCAGCTGCCTCAATCATGGCATCTGACTTCAAGGATGAGCAGATATAAACAGGAACTCCTGATTCTGTCGCGATAGTTGCAGCTTTGATTTTGGTTAACATGCCCCCAGTTCCGTTTGAAGAACCTGCTCCACCGGCCATATCAATAATCTCACGATTGATGGTCTCAATTCTCTCCAAGCGTTTGGCTGTTGGATCTGAATTAGGATTTCCTGTATAGAGACCGTCTACATCTGTCAAGAGGACCAAAAGGTCTGCTTGGACCATGGCCGCTACCTGGGCACTTAGAGTGTCATTGTCCCCGACCTTGAGCTCATCAATGACGACACTGTCATTCTCGTTGATGATAGGAATCGCTCCACGGCTAAGTAGAACCGACAAAGCCTGATGGGCATTTTTATAACGGCGCTTATCCACAAAGTCATCCTGGGTCAGCAAAATTTGTGCAGAAACGATTTGGCGCAAGAGAAGATTGGTCGTGTATTCTTCCAACAAAAGCCCTTGCCCTACCGCTGCTGAAGCCTGTTTATCAGCAATCTTAGTCGGACGCTTTTTAAATCCTAAGGCTCCAAAACCGGCAGCAATGGCTCCCGACGACACCAAAATCAACTCATGACCCGCCTCGTGCAACATAGCCAACTGCTGGGTAATAGCCTTTACCTTACTACGTGATAAACTTCCATCCTCATTTGTCAGAGAAGAAGTCCCCACCTTAAAGACGATCCGTTTGTATTTCATAGTCTCACTCCGATTCTTCATATTTATCCATTATAACATGAATAGCATAAAATAGAAAAGAGTTGATAGGAAAAAGAAGGCCCTAAAACCTTCTTTTTTACTACTGTTCTGATTCCGATTTATTTGTACTCGTCTCAGAGCTTTGTGAAGTTGAAGAAGTCAAATCTTGACTAGTTGAAGCGCTTGTAACACCTTCATTCTGTCTAATTTCTTTACTTTCAAGATCTTTTTTCACTACTTCTTTGGATTCTTTTATTTCTGAATGACTTGTGACTTTAGTTGTAACAGATTTCTCGACCGGAACATCCACTAACCAGGCACCACTTGAATCAACAGTATAGCCTTCTGGTGTCTTACCGTTCACAAGCAATTGACCATTTTCTTTCAAGAAGTACCATTTATCCTTGTTTTTAATCCAACCAACAGCTCGTGAACCATCTTCCTTGTAGAAATACCAAGCATTTGCCTTTTTAAGCCAACCTTGCTTCATAGCTCCTGAATCTTCTAGATAGTAATGATGACCAGCAACTTCTATCTCGCCTGTCTTCATGATACCAGTAGAATCCATATAGTACCAGGTTTCTTTATCTTTTACCCAACCCGTTTTCATTTCTCCTGATTGAGCAAAGTAATACCATTGCCCCTTATATTGAAGCCAACCTGTCTTCATAGAGCCATCGTTTGATAAATAATAGTTCTGACTTCCAGTATTTACCCAACCAATTTCCATCTGATTTTCTTTGTTGAAATAATACCAGATTCCATCAATTTTCTTCCAATTTTTAGCAGAAGCACCAGAGTCTGTCAAATAGAACCAATGATTGTTCCATTTTTTCCATTGATTCTGTAACAAGATACCCGTTTGGTTAAAGTAATACCATTCACCTTCGATTTCATTCCAACCTACTGCATACTCTCCTGTAGAATCAGGTGCTTGATACCACCAATTCCCATATGCACTCTTATGCCAACCATCTTGAAAACTTGGAATCGGCTTGTAGGAAGTTGAAATGTTTACTAAACCATCTTGTCGAATATCAAAAACTGTTGCATCATAGTCTTTGCTGGCTGCGTTGATTCTCTCAATTCCTCGTTCTTTGAGCCAATTAACATACTCACTATCAACACCATTTTTCCAAGGTAAACTATCCGAGGTTTGAACAATCAAACTCGGACTCAAATGTTTAATGAAATCCTTGGTGTTTGATTTATTGGTATCACGGTGATGGTTAAACTTCATCAAATCAACTTTTCCAATGAGAGGACCATACTTGTCTTCTGCTCCATGAACATTATCTAAGTCGCCCCCAAGGTAAATTTTCTTACCATTGACTTTCACCACGCTAATCAAGGAATTGGAATTGTCATCCCAAATTTTCTTTAATTCACCTGATGAATCAGTTTCATTTTCATAGTTATAGAGTTGAATATCCATGTCTCCAAACTGAAAATGAGCATCCCCTTGTGTGATATTTTGAATAACTGAAACACCTTTTTCAGCGGCAGTCTGTAAAACCTTATCATAGCCATACAGATTATCCCATAGACGTTCAGAATTAGTAATACGATTATCACTATATTTTTTAAGATAGACTCGGTCAACTGGGTAGGTAGAAAGTAATTCATCAACATTTCCAATATGATCACTGTGGGTATGGGTCACTAAAATAAAATCAAGTTTTTGGACACCCAATTCCTTCAAACGACGAAAGACACGGTCTGTCAGAACATGCTTATAAGACGTTTCAATTCCTTCTCTCCATGGGTAACGAGAATCACTTCCATCTGGGAAATCATAATCTTCTCCTGTATCCACCATGGCAAAATGTCCATTACTTTCAAGAATGATTGCATCACTGCCACCTTCTTGAACATTGATAAAGTGGATTTTATTTCCTGAACTTTCTTGAGCTTGAACATTTCCATACCATGACAAACCTAAAAAAGCGCCTGCAAGTGCTAAACTAGTTAATTTCTTTTTCATTCTTACTTTCTCAATCTCTCCAATGTTTTCTTAAAAATCTCTGGGATATCTGCTGTAAATTCCAAGGTCTCACCTGTTCTCGGATGAGTAAAACCTAGAGTCTTGGCATGAAGAAATTGTCCATGTCCTTTCAAAGTCTTGCGAGGACCATAGACTTCATCACCAGCGACTGGATGGCCGATATAAGCCATGTGAACACGGATTTGATGAGTGCGCCCTGTCTCCAGTTGCAACTCCACTAAGCTATAATCACCAAAGCGTTCCAAAACGTGGAAATGGGTCACTGCAGGCTTCCCTTTAGCAGTCACAGCCTGTTTCTTACGGTCTTTTTCACTACGGCCAATCGGCGCTTCAATCACACCACGATCATTAGGCAAATTTCCATGAACAATCGCCCAATATTTGCGGAGAGACTTTTTATCCTTAAGTTCTTGGGCAAGTGCTAGATGCGCCTCATCGTTTTTAGCAATCATGAGAAGACCTGACGTATCCTTATCAATACGGTGAACAATTCCTGGACGCAGAACCCCATTGATACCCGACAAGTCCTTAATATGATACATAAGGGCATTTACCAGAGTTCCACTAGTATGACCAGCACTCGGATGCACAACCATCCCCTGAGGTTTGTTAACGACGGCCACATCCTCATCTTGGTAGATGATTTCTAGCGGAAGATTCTCAGCTACATACTCTAAAACCTCTGGTTCTGGCAGATGGTAAGTGACGACATCGCCTTCTTGAACTGTGTATTTAGCTTTCTTGACTTGCCCATTGACCAAGACCTGTCCTGATTTGATTTTTTCATTCGCGAGACTGCGTGATAATTCTGTCAAATCCGACAAAGCCTTATCCAAACGCAGGCCACCAGTTTCAATTTTAATTTCCATTTATTTCCTCTTTTAGCATTGCAATTAATAAAATAATCACTCCAACAGTCAAATAGCTATCTGCAACATTGAAAATTGCAAAATTGATAAAGTCCAAGTGAAACATATCCACAACAAAGCCCTGACTTACCCTGTCAATAAAGTTTCCAAGACCACCTGCGATAATCAAGGTCAAACCCAAGACCATCCAGAATGAGTCCTCCATGTGTTTATGTAGATACCAAATGGCACCTACCACGACAACCAGGGTAATGACAGCGAATAACAACTGCTGATCTTGTAAGATAGAAAAGGCTGCACCTCGATTTTGCAGGTAGGTCAAACTAACGAAATTGGGAATCCAAGAGCGTACTTCACCCAGTGGAATCTGCTGGACGATATAGGATTTTACCAACTGATCAAGCCCAATCAAAAGTAGTACAATGACTGCCACTATTCCTCTTTTTTTCATGATTTCCTCTTCTGATTAAAATATTCTTGCATGACTTCTACAAAGAGAGTCCCAGCTTGACTCAGCTCCACTTCTTCACGTTTAACATAGACCATGCGATTATCTAGGTTATCCTTGAGACGAATGACTGTAATCCCATTGACACTGTCACTATCTAAAAATCCGGAACCTGTTGCATAAGCGTCCGTCCGCTCCAAAATACCATTCAAAGTAGCACGGTCTGTCACATTGAACATCTGCGAGCTCGCACTGGTATCAACAAAGTTCTCTGAATAATAAAGGTACTCATCTTTCTCTTGAGTGAAACGAACCGTTGGTAGATCAGCTAAATCCTCCATAACCAATTCCTCTTTCTGAGCCAAAGGATGCCCCTCGCGGAGATAAATGTGGGTATGGAAGGAAATCAATTCAATGACCTCCAGACCTAGCTTTTCAACCCGTTGCATAATACCTTTTTTATTTTGATTGTTGAGGTAGATAATCCCAATCTCACTATGCCCTTGCGCTACTTCATCTAAAATTTGAACAGTAGTTGATTCAAAAATACGAAAGTTCTTATAATCAGGATAGCGCTCTGAAAAGGCCGTAATGGTTGGTGGCAAGAAGTCATAGTGCTGACTAGCAATGGAAAATTCATCCTTTTCTTCCTCAGGATTGGCATACTGATTTTGAAAAATATCAAATCCTTTAACCAATTCTTGCGCTTTTTCATAAAATTCCATACCACGACGAGTCAAGAAAGTCCCTGAGCTGGTCCGACGGAAAATCTTAAAGCCCAACTCTTTTTCCAAATCACGAACAGAAATAGACAGACTCGGCTGACTAACATACATCTTTTCAGCAGCTTCACGAAAAGTACCGCTATTCGCAATAGCCACAACATAGCGTAATTGTTGAATGTTCATCTTCTACCCCCAACTTCTTTATCTTTTCATTATACCATATTTTAGAAGTTTTCCAAAAAGGAAAAAAGTCTGGAAATTTTCAAGTCTAAGCGAATACTCTAATACCCCAATACAAGAATTAGAATGATATCTTTTTTCAGTCCTCATTTTATTTCAAACAAATAAAAACAGCAAATCTTGTTGATTTACCGTTTATAATATGATGCAAATTCAATTCCCATAATATGGGTAGCAAAATGAGTATCAAACCAAAAAAAGAGGCTCTCCGAAAACTCGGAAAGCCTTATTTAATGCTACTTCTAGCTTCCTCGCCTTTAGATTTCAAGGCTCGGAATAAAAAGGTTCACTGGACCTTTTTATTTTGCGATTGGGTAAACAGAAACTTGTTTTTTATCGCGTCCTTTACGTTCAAAGCGTACTACGCCTTCAACTTTAGCGAACAAAGTATCGTCTCCACCACGTCCAACGTTCACACCTGGGTAAATGTGTGTACCACGTTGACGGTAAAGGATTGATCCACCTGTTACTGTTTGTCCGTCAGCTGCTTTAGCTCCAAGACGTTTTGCTTGTGAATCACGTCCGTTTGATGTAGAACCTCCACCTTTTTTGTGGGCGAAAAGTTGCAAGTTGTTAAGAGTCATTTTTAACATAATGTTTTCCTCCGTGTTAGTTTTCTGTGATAACTCTGGTTTGGACGAACTCAGAAGAGTTCTCCGATAAGTTTGCCATACCTAAGAAAAATGATTCAAAGAATAACTGGGTCATTTCTCTCTGGTGTGAAGGAAGATCTTTTGGAATTTCAACCATCAGATAGCCACCTTCATCTTCGTTTAATTCTAGGATTGGTTCATAGCCTGCAAATTTCTCAATAGAATTGATAAAGTTAATGGCAAGCGTAGAAACCGATGCACACACGACATCTAAGCCGTATTCGCCACTCTCGGCGTGTCCAGTAATTTCCGCACTCCTCAGCTCGCCATCTTCGGCTCTCTCAAAGACTGCCTGTATCATGTGTTCTCCTTAAAATTAAGCGTTGATTGCGTTGATGACAACTTTTGTATATGGTTGACGGTGACCTTGTTTACGGTGGCTACCTTTTTTAGGTTTGTACTTGTAAGTAACAACTTTCTTTTGTTTTCCTTGTTTTTCAACAGTTCCAACTACAGTAGCTCCAGCAACAAGTGGAGTTCCGACAACAGTGTTTTCACCACCAACAAGAACAACTTCGTTAAAAGTCACTTCTTGACCAGCTTCAACGTTCAATTTTTCAACGTAAACTGCTTGACCAACTTCAACTTTAACTTGTTTTCCGCCAGTTTTGATAATTGCGTATGTGCTCATTATGCACCTCCTATGATTTTTATGGGTTTCCCCGATTTTTTTGTGAAGACTCGCCTAGCATCGTGGGACAAACCACTTAAACTTGAATAGTCAAGCAACGATGTTCGTGCGGTTGCACAGGATCGTGCATAGTCAACTCTTCAAGTATAGCATATCTCCTATTTTCTTACAAGTAATAACACCTAAAATGAAGCTTTTTCTTTTACTTTTTTCTGCCAAGAGGCAAAAAGCATGCTGAGGTAAAAAATACTCATCATAATAGGAACACCAAGAATGGTCTTTTCATGATAGAAAATCGTCAAATAGGCTGAAAAGACAACGCCAAGGACAAAACTACTAAGCAGGCTAACAAATATGAATCCTTCACGCAAAAAAGGTGTGTGCTTGGTTCGGAAATAATCTCCAAAAGCCAGCATGGTCCGTTTGATATTCCCTGTCATAAAAGCGTTATTATAGGCAATACCCGACACTTCTCCAAAAGCAGTCGTCACCAATCCCATACAGAAGGCCAAGGGCGGTACTAGATAGATATTATCTACAGTCTGCGGTACAAAACCAATAATGATTGATAAGATTGCTAAAGGAAGCAATGACAAAATTGGCTTTTTCACAATTCTCAATTTTTCCTTATAAACAGTTAATAAAAAGACCCCCATCATAAAAGCTAGCAATGTGAGAACCTTGTCCCTAACATCTGAAACATTATTTTGAATTAATTCTACTGAAAGAAAGACGACATTCCCAGTTTGTCCAGCTACAAGAGTATTCCCTCGCACAATAAAAGTATAGGCATCTACATATCCTGCACAAAAAGTCAAAAAAAGCGCTAGCCTCTTAGACTGACGTGATATTTTTCTTATAGGTAATAACCTCATTTTCCCTCCCATTTCATTTACTCATCTCATTATTGTACCACTTTCTTTGGAAAAGACCTAGTAGCTTATTTGAAATTTTTTCCCCTCTGTTGGATAGTCCCGTCTATCTATGTTATAATGAAAGAAGGATTTGAAATTGGAAAAGGAGTAACTATGCTTAAATTAGGTGTCATCGGAACAGGGGCTATCAGCCACCACTTCATAGAAGCAGCCCATACCAGCGGAGAATACCAGCTGGTCGCAGTCTATTCTAGAAAACTAGAAACTGCGGCAACCTTTGCTTCTCGCTATCAGGATATCCAACTCTTTGATCAATTAGAGGACTTCTTCAAGAGCTCTTTTGATGTAGTCTATATTGCCAGTCCAAACTCCTTACATTTTGCTCAGGCACAATCTGCCTTGTCTGCTGGTAAACATGTTATTCTTGAAAAGCCAGCTGTCACTCAGCCACAAGAATGGCTGGATTTGATTCATATAGCTGAGAAAAATAATTGTTTTATCTTTGAAGCAGCTCGTAATTATCATGAAAAAGCTTTCACTACTATTAAAAACTTTTTAGCAGACAAGCAAATCTTAGGAGCTGATTTCAATTATGCCAAATACTCTTCCAAGATGCCGGACTTGTTGGCTGGTCAGACACCAAATGTCTTTTCAGACCGTTTTGCCGGTGGGTCCCTTATGGACTTGGGGATTTATCCCCTCTACGCTACCGTTCGTCTCTTTGGAAAAGCTAAGGATGCAACCTATCAGGCTCAACAGCTTAACAATAGCATTGACCTAAATGGTGATGGTATCCTCTTCTACCCAGACTTTCAAGTTCATATCAAGGCCGGGAAAAACATCACTTCCAATCTCCCTTGCGAGATTTATACGACAGATGGAACCCTGACGCTCAACTCAATTGAGCATGTTCGCTCGGCTATTTTTACCGACCATCAAGGCAATCAAGTCCAACTCCCTATCCAACAGGCTCCTCATACGATGACTGAGGAAGTTGCTGCATTTGCACACATGATCCAGCAACCAGATCTGAATCTCTACCAAACTTGGCTGGAAGATGCAAGTTCAGTTCATGAGCTACTATATACTATGCGCCAGACTGCTGGCATTAGATTTGAGGCAGAAAAATGAAAAACAAACTACCGACTGAATGGCAAGAACTGAGTGACCAACTCGGTTTCCAAGAATTCACTCCCATTCAAACCCAACTATTTGAGCCCCTTCTTGCTGGAGAAAACCTCCTAGGAGTGAGCCCAACAGGAACTGGTAAGACCCTAGCTTACCTTCTACCAAGTCTTCTCAGACTACAAAAGAAAAAAGCCCAACAACTCTTGATTCTAGCACCAAATACTGAGCTTGCTGGACAGATTTTTGATGTATGTAAAACGTGGGCTGAAGCTATCGGCTTAACTGCCCAACTCTTCTTATCAGGTTCGAGTCAGAAACGCCAGATTGAACGCCTAAAAAAAGGACCAGAAATTCTAATTGGAACCCCTGGCCGTATCTTTGAACTAATTAAATTGAAAAAAATCAAGATGATGAATGTGGAAACCATCATCCTGGATGAATTCGACCAATTGCTAGATGATTCTCAGATTCGCTTTGTCGAGAAAATCACTCACTACGCACCGCGTGACCACCAACTCGTCTACATGAGTGCGACGACCAAGTTTGACCAAGAAAAGATTGCTCCTAACACACGTACCATTGATCTTTCTGACCAAAAATTGGACAACATCCAACACTTCTACATGCAGGTAGATCAACGTCACCGAGTGGATATGCTACGAAAACTGGCTCATGTAGAAGATTTCCGCGGTCTGGTCTTTTTTAACAGCCTATCAGACCTTGGAAGTGCAGAGGAAAAATTACAGTATCGTGATATCCTAGCTGTTTCTCTAGCTAGTGATGTCAACGTCAAGTTCAGAAAAGTCATTTTAGAGAAATTCAAGGACAAGCAACTAACTCTGCTTCTTGCAACTGACCTTCTGGCACGTGGAATTGATATCGATAGCCTAGAATGTGTCGTAAACTTTGATGTTCCTAGAGATATTGAAACCTACACTCACCGTGCTGGCCGTACTGGCCGTATGGGCAAGGAAGGTTATGTTATCACTCTCGTCACTCATCAAGAAGAACTTAAAAAACTTAAGAAGTTTGCAAGTGTACGAGAAATTGTCCTAAAAAATCAAGAACTCTATGTAAAATAAAGCCCTCATTGAGGCTGGGCAAAAAGTCTTTAAAATCAAAAACGCATAATATCAGGTATTGAACCTTGATATTATGCGTTTTATTGTGGGAAATTTTACTTCATTTTCTCCTAAAATTGAGTTTTTATCTAGCCTCTTTTTTGTAAAACTACATAAGATTCGTAGTAAAAAAACTCTCCAACTATTTTATTATACCATATAAATTAATAAATAAATAGACTTGTTTTTTTATTTTTTTGACGTATACTAATAATAGAAAACGCTTAAAATTAAATAAAAGGAGATTTTATGAGGAAAGTAAATAAGGACATTTTATTCTTAACCGGAATCATAGTTTTATGTTTTGGTTTTTTATTATTTCACATCAACCCCTATTATGCTGGACCCGATGAGACACTGAAAGGAAGAATAAATTTATTCTTTTGGCAGCTATATTGGAGACCTATAGGAACTCTCAGTATCCTTTCGGGTTGCATTATGACTTTCAAAGGATTGAAAAAATAATCTTTTGATCATGAAGAATAGACATTTTTTTATGATTAAATTGAAATTATTGTTTTTCTCTGTTCTATCAAATCTATTTTTCTTAATCACAACATCTACGGTTTTTGCTGATGTCTATCCTTGCACAAATTATGAAATTGTATCTAATCGTGTTGTAAAAGATATCAACACAGGAGAGTTATTGTCATTTTATACGACTGAACTTAGAGACGCCTATTTAGAGTCTAAATCTACGTATCAGACTCGTTCTAATGCAACTGGTGTTGCAGACTATAGAACTAGCTCCTCTCACTCTTATAAGAGCAGCGCTACATCAGGATTTCTAAGTTCAACTGCTTATGGTGGAAAAGCTGGAGCTACCCTAACTTTAAGTGCAGCTGTTAGCTTTTCTGCTCCTGAGTCTGGATTTTGACTTAGTTTAAATCACTCAGTATCCCATAACGTACCACCCTACACTTATGGTTACATCAGGCTAAAAGCATCTTACATAGTAAATGTTCGTAAACTAGAAGTTAGATACTTAGGAACTAACAAATGGGTTCCAGCTGGTGAAACCTCTACTATATCGAATGTTAGTGTTTGGAGCGAACTAGTCACTTGAAAATAACTTATTAGATGGATCTGGACTTTATCAGGTCTATCTTTTTATTTTTTTAAAAAAAGAACCTTGCAAAGCAAGATTCTTTTAGTGTCTGACTTAAATAATTGTTCTTCTGGGAACTAAATCGAATTAAGCTTCGATTTCTGTAACCATACCTGAACCAACAGTACGTCCACCCTCACGGATAGAGAATGTAGTACCTTGTTCTACGGCGATTGGGTGGATCAACTCAACGTCGATTGTCACGTTATCACCAGGCATTACCATTTCAGTACCTGCTGGAAGTTCGATTGAACCTGTAACGTCAGTAGTACGGAAGTAGAATTGTGGACGGTAGTTGTTGAAGAATGGAGTGTGACGTCCACCTTCTTCTTTAGTAAGGATGTAAACTTCACCTTTGAATTTAGTGTGTGGGTTGATTGAACCTGGTTTAGCGATAACTTGTCCACGTTCGATTTCGTCACGTTGAACACCACGAAGAAGTACACCTACGTTATCTCCGGCAAGACCTTCGTCAAGTTGTTTACGGAACATTTCAACACCAGTAACAACTGCTTTTTGAGTTTCTTCTTTGATACCAACGATTTCGATTTCGTCGTTGACTTTAACGATACCACGGTCGATACGTCCTGAAGCAACTGTACCACGTCCAGTGATTGAGAATACGTCTTCGACTGGAAGAAGCAATGGTTTGTCAGTGTCACGTTCTGGTTCTGGGATGTACTCATCAACTGTGTTCATCAATTCCATAACGATGTCTTCGTATTTAGTGTCACCTTCAAGGGCTTTAAGAGCTGAACCTTGGATAACTGGAAGATCATCACCTGGGAAGTCGTATTCTGACAATAGGTCACGGATTTCCATTTCAACCAATTCAAGCAATTCTTCGTCGTCAACCAAGTCAACTTTGTTCATGAAGACGATAAGGTGTTTAACACCAACCTGACGTGAAAGAAGGATGTGCTCACGAGTTTGTGGCATTGGTCCGTCAGTTGAAGCTACTACAAGGATAGCTCCGTCCATTTGAGCGGCACCAGTGATCATGTTTTTAACGTAGTCCGCGTGTCCTGGAGCGTCGATGTGAGCGTAGTGACGTTTTTCAGTTTCGTACTCAACGTGCGCAGTGTTGATTGTGATACCACGTTCGCGTTCTTCTGGAGCAGCATCGATAGACGCATAGTCTTTAGGTTGGTTAACAGCTGAAGGCAAGCGACGTGCCAAAACAGTTGTGATAGCTGCTGTCAAAGTAGTTTTACCGTGGTCAACGTGTCCGATAGTACCAATGTTAACGTGTGGTTTACTACGATCGTATTTTTCTTTTGCCATTTGAGTAAAAGCCTCCAATAAAATATATTTTATAGATAGACAGTAGGCAATACAGTCTAACTTTCCTTACTATTTTATCAAATTTCAGCTAAATTGCAAGTGTTTTACAAAGTTTTTGTGAATTATTCTTAATCTGCTAATCTAAACGGTAATTCTACTCCTATCACTTCTTTAATGAAAAAGAAAAATCAGGAATTTCCTGACTTTTACTTAGCTAATTCTCTTTCTCGTTCTTTCATTATTTTATGATTTTCATACAAGCGTGATAAAAACTTAGAAATTTCTTTTAAGATAGAATAGGTTGGTACTGCGACAATCATACCAATGACACCATAGATATTACTTGATAACAAAAGTAATACTAAAATCGTAATTGGATGAACCTTCATCACACCACCAACGATTCGAGGGTAAAGAATATTTCCATCCACTTGTTGAATAATCAGCATATAAACAACTGCAATCAGCATTCTATGAGGATCAGTAAAGACATTAGCGATAATCATCGGAATCAAACCAATACTTGGGCCTACATAAGGAATGAGATTGGCTAATCCTGAAAAGATAGCGAAGACCAAAGCGTATTTCAAACCGATTACGCTATATCCGATAAAGGCCAAACAACCAATAATAATCGCATCAATAGCAACTCCACTAATATATCGAGCAATTGTAGTATTCAAATTTTTTAAAAGACCTGTAATATGCAACTTGTCTCGCTTTAAAACAGTACGTTCAAGCATCGGCAAGAACTTGTGACCATCTAACAAAAAATAAATTAAAAATACAGGGGTCATGATAATAATCAAAACAGTACTAAAGAGCGCAGATAGGACACTTCCAACACTATTCGTTACACTATTTAGGATATTCTGTAGAATATCTACATAGGAGAGATTTAACTGTTGAATCGTCGCTTGAATATCTAAATTTTGAAAGGCTGGATAAGTAGATAAATCCACAATCAAATCTTGCAAACGACTATGACTTGTTGCAATCAAACTTGTCAGCTGATTAATCAAAATCGGTAAGAGATAGACTACCCCAATAACTAGCCCCCAAACCAAGGCGCACAAGGTTAGTAGAATACCAATGATACGGTTAATTTTGAAATACTTTTGTAAAAAATTTACAATAGGATTGGTCAAATAATATAAAAAGCCACCTAAAAGAAAGGGAATCATTATAGTGTTTGCAACGCTTACAAAAGGTGTAATAATCGCTCCCATCTCTCTCCATAAATAAAAGATAATGGTTAATAGTAAAATCTCACTGGTCCAAAAAAATAATTTATTCTTACGAAACATGAGGTACCTCCATTCATCTATTTTACCACACTTTCAAAAAAGCTTCTTTCTTATATCATGAAACTGGGAATATTTTTTTCTTTATGATAGAATAAACTTACTATGAAAAAAATAATTTTAACTCTCCTAAGCCTTTCCGTTATTGGGGCAGCATCTACTGTTGATGCTCAAGATTTTAATATTGCTGCTAAACATGCAATTGCTGTTGAGGCGAATACTGGTAAAATTCTCTATGAGAAAGATGCAACCCAACCAGTTGAAATCGCTTCAATCACAAAATTGATTACGGTCTATCTTGTCTATGAAGCCTTGGAAAACGGCAGTATTACACTATCAACTCCGGTAGATATTTCTGATTATCCTTACAGATTAACGACAAATTCCGAAGCAAGTAATGTTCCTATGGAAGCTCGTAATTATACCGTCGAACAACTACTTGAAGCAACCCTAGTATCTAGTGCTAACAGTGCAGCTATTGCCCTAGCTGAGAAAATTGCTGGCTCAGAAAAGGACTTTGTTGATATGATGCGAGCAAAACTCTTGGAATGGGGAATTCAGGATGCTACTGTTGTCAATACAACTGGTCTGAACAATGAGACTCTTGGGGATAACATTTACCCAGGCTCTAAAAAAGATGATGAAAACAAGCTCAGTGCTTATGATGTTGCTATCGTTGCTCGTAACCTCATCAAAAAGTACCCACAAGTCTTGGAAATCACCAAAAAACCGTCTTCTACTTTTGCTGGAATGACAATCACTTCTACTAACTATATGTTAGAAGGCATGCCTGCTCATCGAGGTGGTTTTGACGGACTCAAGACAGGAACAACAGACAAAGCTGGTGAATCTTTTGTGGGTACTACTGTCGAAAAAGGGATGAGGGTTATCACAGTTGTTTTAAATGCAGAGCATCAAGATAATAATCCTTACGCTCGTTTTACAGCTACATCTTCACTAATGGATTATATTTCTTCTACATTCACACTTCGCAAAATCGTTCAAAAAGGGGATGCCTACCAAGATAGCAAAGCTCCTGTACAAGATGGAAAAGAAGATACGGTCACTGCCGTTGCCAAAGATGATATCTCTTTAATTGAACGTGTTGGAAGTCAATCTTCCCAATCTGTTCAATTCACACCTGATTCTAAAGCAATCCCAGCACCACTTGAAGCCGGAACAGTGGTTGGACATTTGACTTATGAAGACAATGATTTGATTGGTCAAGGTTACATTACCACAGAACGCCCTAGTTTCGAAATGGTAGCAGAAAAGAAAGTTGAAAAAGCTTTCTTCTTAAAAGTTTGGTGGAATCAGTTTATCCGATTTATCAACGAAAAATTCTAACAAAAAATCGCGATTTAAACCGCGATTTTTTGTTAGAAGTTCATCTTCAAAGTTCTTGGTTTTGGGTAAATCTAAAATCAAGTTTTACCCAACTGATCCTTCCATTTCGTAGCTAATCAAGCGGTTCAGCTCAACAGCATACTCCATTGGAAGCTCTTTTGTAAAGGGTTCTACAAATCCCATAACAATCATCTCAGTTGCCTCAGATTCTGACAATCCACGGCTCATGAGGTAATAGAGCTGTTCTTCTGAAATCTTAGAAACCTTGGCTTCGTGTTCCAAAGCTACTTGCGAATTATGAATTTCATTAAATGGAATAGTATCTGATGCTGATAAGTCATCCATGATAATGGTATCACACTCAATGTGAGAAACAGATTTCTTAGAGTTCTTGTTAAAGGTTACTTGTCCACGGTAGTCAACCTTTCCTCCGCCTTTAGCGATGGATTTAGATACGATAGAAGAGCTGGTATGTGGTGCGTTATGAATCATCTTAGCTCCTGTGTCTTGATGTTGCCCTGCATTGGCAAAGGCAATAGAGAGCATTGTACCACGCGCTCCTTCTCCATCAAGATAAACAGATGGATATTTCATGGTTGTTTTGGCACCCAAGTTTCCATCAATCCACTCAACAGTGGCATCCTTTTGAGCCTTAGCACGCTTTGTTACCAAGTTATAGACATTATCAGACCAGTTTTGGATGGTTGTATAGCGCATGTAAGCTCCATCCAAGGCAAAAATTTCTACGATGGCAGCGTGCAAACTGTTACTTGAATAAGTAGGCGCAGTACAGCCCTCTACGTAGTGGACACTTGCTCCCTCATCAACGATAATCAAGGTACGTTCAAATTGACCTGTATTTTCATTGTTGATACGGAAATAAGTTTGAAGCGGAATGTCTACCTTGACCCCTTTCGGTACGTAGATAAAGGTTCCACCTGACCACACTGCTGAGTTAAGAGCTGCCAACTTGTTATCAGTCGGCGGTACCAGCTTGGCAAAGTATTGTTTAAACAAGTCTGGGTATTCCTTGAGGGCAGAATCTGTATCTGTAAAGATAATACCCAATTTTTGGAACTCTTCCTTCATGTTATGGTAAACTACTTCTGACTCATACTGGGCAGAGGCACCTGCTAGATAGGCACGCTCAGCTTCCGGAATCCCAATACGTTCAAAGGTTTCTTTGATTTTTTCAGGAACTTCATCCCAAGAACGGGCAGGTTTATCAGAAGGTTTTTGGTAGTAGATCAAGTCATCAAAGTCAATCTCTGACAAGTCTGCTCCCCAGGTTTGCATGGGCATTTTTTTGAAGGTTTCATAAGACTTCAAACGGAATTCTAACATCCACTCAGGTTCTCCCTTTGCAGCTGATAATTCACGAATGACATCTTCATTCAATCCTTTTCCTGTCGATAGGACAGGCTCTACATCATCATGGAAACCAAATTTATATTCACCAAGGTCAATTGGTTTTGGTTCTACTCTTTCTTCAGCCATAATATCCTTTCTTTCATTCTTCATTTCTACTGATTCATAAGACAAAAGAAACTTGTCTTACTGATTTTCTTGATTTTCAATTGTTTTCTTCAGGGCATTCCAGGCTAGAGTTGCACACTTGATTCTTTGAGGGAATTTGGCAACACCTGACAAGAAGGCTGCGTCACCAAGTTGGTCTTGGCGTCCATCTTTTTGCCCTTGAACCATTTCTGAAAAAATAGTCGCAAGTTCTAAAATTTCTTGTTTGGTTTTTCCTAAAACTGCGTCCGTCATCATACTAGCAGAGGCAGTTGAGATGGTACAGCCTGAGTTTAGAAAAGCGATATCCTCCAAGCGATCCTCTGCATCAAACTTGACAGAGAGATTGATGACATCACCACAGGTTGGATTGTTGAGACTGATTTGTTCAGCGTCTTCTAACTTCCCTTGGTGATGTGGATTTTTCGAATGGTCCGCTACCACTGCCATATAAAGGCTATCTAGTTTAGAAAGTGCCATTGAAAAACTCCTTTGTCTTTTGTAAGGCATCGACTAGCTTGTCGCAATCTGCCTTGGTATTGTAGATATAAAAACTTGCGCGAGCTGTTGCTGGGACATCCAAATACTGAAGCAAGGGTTGCGCACAATGGTGACCTGCTCGAACAGCCACTCCTTCATAATCCAAAGCAGTCGCAAGGTCGTGAGGATGAAGGTCGCCTAGATTAAAGGCAATAACACCTGAACGTTGAGCCAAGTCCTGTGAACCATAAATGGTCAGTCCTTCAATCGCCTGCAGTTTTGGAAAGACGTATGAGATTAATTCCTGTTCATGAGCTTCAATCGCATCCATACCAATCTTTTCAAGATAATCTATTGCAGTAGCTAGTCCGATAGCACCTGCCATGTTAGGAGTTCCAGCCTCGAATTTCCAAGGCAATTCCTTCCAACTAGCAGATTGCTCATAGACGAAATCAATCATCTCACCACCGAATTCAACTGGTGACATTTGTTCTAGATACTTTTCTTTGCCGTAAAGAACACCGATTCCAGTCGGACCAGCCATCTTGTGACCTGAAAAGGCAAAGAAGTCCACATCCAAGTCCTGAACATCAATCTTCATATGAGGCGTAGATTGAGCACCATCCACCACCATAATGGCTCCAACTTGATGAGCTAATTGAGTAATTTCTTTGATTGGATTGACCACACCCAGAACATTTGAGGCGTGAGCAAGGGAGACAAACTTGACTCTATCAGTCAATTTAGCTCGCAAATCATCCATATCCAGAGCTCCATTCTTAAGATAGACATAGACAAGCTCAGCTCCAGTCTTGCGGCAGGCTTCCTGCCAAGGAATGATGTTGGAATGGTGTTCCATGACTGAAATCAAGACCTGGTCTCCCTCAGCCAAGACTTCCTCTGCAAAGCGCGCCACCCAGTTCAGACTGGTTGTCGTTCCTCTGGTAAAGAGAACTTCCTTTGTAGACCCTGCATTGATAAACATACGAATGGTTTCACGAGCCGCCTCATAAGAAGCTGTTGCTCGCTCAGCCAAGGTATGAACCCCACGGTGAACATTGGCATTGTCGAGCTCATAGTAGCGGTTAATCGTCTCCAGAACTGCTAGTGGTTTTTGTGTCGTCGCAGCATTGTCCAAATAAACCAATGGTTCATCATTAACAATCTGGTCTAAAATTGGAAAATCCTTGCGAATCACTTCTACATCTAACATAGGCTACCCCTTAGCGTTTTGACAATTTTTCTTCGATAGTTGCAATCATTTCATCACGAACTTCCTTGACTGGAATCTCAACGATAACGGAGCCAAGGAAACCACGGACAACCAAGCGTTCTGCAGTTGCCTTATCCAAACCACGGCTCATGAGGTAATACATATCCTCTGGATCTACCTGACCGATAGAAGCCGCGTGTCCTGCAGTTACGTCATTTTCATCAATCAAAAGAATTGGATTGGCATCTGAACGCGCTTGGTCTGAAAGCATAAGAACACGGCTTTCTTGTTGCGCATCTGCTCCCTTGGCACCCTTGATAATGTGGCCAATACCATTGAAGGTCAAGGTTGCTTTTTCAAGAATAACCCCATGTTGTAGGATATTTCCGATTGAGTTGCAACCATAGTTAGTTACTCGGGTATCAATCCCTTGTACCTGACGGCCACTTGAAAGAGCTACAACTTTAAGGTCAGCATGGCTACCATTTCCAATCAGGTCACTATCAAAGTCAGCAACGACGTTTCCTTCGTTCATGACACCAATCGCCCAGTCAATGCTTGCATCGTTGCCTAATTTACCACGACGGCTAATGTAGGCAGTGACGTTTTCACCTAGACGATCAATAGCTGCAAATTTCACTTGCGCACCAGAATGTGCAATTACTTCTACTGTGATATTAGCAGTTGCTTTGGCACTCCCCTCACCGCGAGATTCCAAACGTTCCAAATAACTAATCTTAGAATTTTTACCAGCGATAATCATAATATGCTTGTTAAACGGCACATCGCTATCGCTGTCTTGATAGAAAATTCCTTCGATTGGTTCAGCAATTTCCACGTTATCAGGAATATAGAGAACAGCACCACTATTGAAATAAGCTGTATGGTAGGCTGCCAACTTGTCATCGTCATACTTAACAGATGACATGAAGAATTCTTCGATCAGCTCTGGAATTTCTTCTAAAGCTGAATGGAAATCTGTGAAGACAACACCTTGTTCAGCTAACTCAACTGGAGTTTGCTCAAAAACAGTTTGAGTTCCTACTTGCACCAACTTCAAGTGATTATCTAGTGCAGTGAAATCTGGAACATTTGCTGATGGCTCACTTTCTGTAATCGTTCCATCACCCAGATTCCAACGGTGGAATTTGACACGCTCAATAACTGGTAATTCCAAAGTCTCAATCTTGTCAAAAGCTTTTTGACGGAGATCAGCCAACCAGCTTGGTTCAGCGTGCATTTCTGAAAAAAGTTTAATATTTTCTTTAGTCATTTACTTCTCCTAAAAGACACGAGGGAATTACAATTCTTCCTTGTAGTCGTAGCCAAGTTCTTCAGCTAGTTTTGCGTATCCTTCACGTTCCAAACGCGCAGCCAATTCTGGACCACCAGAAAGGACAACACGACCTTCCATCATCACGTGTACCACGTCTGGTGTGATATAGTTCAAAAGACGTTGGTAGTGAGTGATAATCATAGCACCAAAGCCTTCACCACGCATAGCATTAACACCTTTAGAAACAACTTTAAGGGCATCAATATCAAGACCAGAGTCAATCTCATCCAAAAGGGCAAATGTTGGTTCCAACATCAAAAGTTGAAGAATTTCATTACGTTTTTTCTCACCACCAGAGAAGCCTTCGTTGAGGTAACGCTCAGCCATTTCTTCTTTCATATTAAGCAATTCCATTTTTTCATCTAGCTTAGTGATGAACTCGCGAACTGAAATCTTCTCATCATCTTCTTTACCAGCATTCATGGCTGCACGAAGAAACTCAGCGTTAGTAATACCAGGAATTTCTGATGGGTATTGCATAGCAAGGAAAAGTCCCATACGCGCACGCTCGTCAACTTCCAATTCAAGGATGTTTACGCCGTCAAACAAGACTTCACCTTTGGTAACCTCATAGTTTGGATTTCCCATGATAGCGGCTGAAAGAGTTGATTTACCAGTACCATTTGGCCCCATGATAGCAGCGATTTCTCCTGTTTTCAGGGTCAGGTTAACCCCTTTTAAAATTTCTTTTCCTTCAATCTCAACGTGAAGATCTTTAATCTCTAATACTGACATGATAGTTCCTTTCTTTTTCAAGGCCTTTACAGTACTTACTAGAAACATACTTGATTTCCCTAGAAAATACGGTAAAAGGTCAATAAATATACTTTTATAGTATAACAAAAAAAAGCCTAAAAGGCTTTGATTTTGTCTAGAAGCTGAAGACTAGTCTTTTCCTTTTAAATGCTGGTCAATGACATCTACAATCTTGCCCATCAAGTAACTTACTCGGAAATTTCTAAAGAGCAAAATGGCCCAAAAGGCTGCCATAATATAACGACCAGTCATCCAAGCTTCATTGAAAAAATAGGTCTCAGCAGCTGTAAACAGCGCGATGATAATAAATTGTTGTCTATTCATAAACTTATTGTATCATGAAATCTTTCTTTAGTCTTCCTCTACCTTCACTTTATCAGCCAAAAATTCAAATCCTTCTGGAATCAGACTTTCTTCTGCTTCTTTTTCAGTTTGAGAAGATTTGGCTTTGGCTGAAAAGGCTGCGCGAACTTCTTTCCATTCCTCCATGGAAATAGCTAAAATCTCAGGTGAAAAACCTGCTGCCTGACTGAGTATATTTCCAAACATGGTGTTGAGATTGTCTCGTTTCATGGTTTGACCAGCATTGAAGTTAGATTCAAAAGCAAGAATAGCATGGTGTTCATTGGCCGCAACCGGTTGAGAACCAACTAGCAGAGCCTTATCAGGACCTCCAAGACTTTCAATCACCTCTCCCCAGGCATTCTGTAGACGAATCAGATTTTGACGTGCTAAATCAGGATTTTCAACGGCCTCTTGTAAGATCGATTGAACTTTATTGCGATCCACACGATAGACTGTTTTGCCTGCTGTTGGACGACTAGGAGCTGGATTTGTTGGCTTAGCTACAGTTCCTACATTTGCTAGTTCTTGCTTAAGACGCGCAACTTCCTGTCTCAACGCAGCAATTTCATGTTCAACTGCCCCAGAAAGAGCTGGTTCAGGCTTAATCTCTGCCAAGCGGATAGTCATCATCTCAGCATAAATCTTGGGCTGCAAACTAGACTTAATATCTGCTAAACTAACTGTCGCCAAGCGAATCATTTCAAACAAATTTTCTTGAGGAAGAGCTAAATTCTCAACAAAGACTGGACTATGATGAGTATTTTCTCCACCTGTTTGAACAATTAATAAATCTCTTAAATAGTGCAAAAGGTCGGTCACAAAACGAGTCATGCTCTTACCATTGTCAAAGAGAAGATTTAAACACGCTAGGGACTTTGGAACATCCTGTTGAGACAAGGCAGACACATAATCATCCAAGGCTGATAGACTAATGGTACCAGTAATTTCTTCAGAGATGGCAGTCGTCAACTCGTTTCCCTGTGTCAAACTCAGGGCTTGATCCAAAATAGACAAGGCATCTCGCATTCCACCTTCAGCCCGTCTGGCAATGATTTCCACAGCCTCTGGTTCAGAACTGATATTTTCTTTTTCTAAGATATAGCGGATATGTTCCTTAATATCCTGTGTCTTAATCGATTTAAATTCAAAACGTTGCACACGGGATAAAATAGTGGCAGGAATCTTGTGCAATTCAGTAGTTGCCAAAATAAAGACCACATTCTGTGTTGGCTCTTCCAGCGTCTTTAGGAGGGCATTAAAAGCTCCTGTAGACAGCATGTGAACCTCATCTATGATGTAAACCTTATAACGGGCAAGACTAGGAGCGTAGGTAGATTTATCACGAATTTCGCGAATTTCATCCACCCCATTATTAGAGGCCGCATCCATTTCAATGACATCTTCTAAACTACCATCTGTCACTGCTTGACAAATATAGCAGTTATTACAAGGTTCACCACCCACTTGATTTGGACAGTTCATAGCTTTGGCAAAAATCTTGGCTACACTGGTTTTTCCCGTTCCACGTGGACCAGAAAAAAGATAGGCATGACTTATTTTCTCTTGCTCTACTGCTTGTTTAAGGGTCTTAGCCACAACTTCCTGTCCAACCAACTGGGAGAAGTTTTGACTTCTATATTTTCGATAAAGTGCTTGATACATTAGGCTTTCTCCTCAAACATTGTAAAGTCCCATTCTGTCATTTCAAGCAAAATAGCGACAAATTGTTCCAAATAATCTCGATCCATAGCATCATAATCATCAACCTTTGAAGAATCCAGATCCAGAACTCCAAGTAGTTGACCATTCTTTATCATTGGGACAACAATTTCACTTTTAGCTCGACTATCACAAGAAATATAGTTGGGATAAGTTGTTACATCACCAACCAGAACAGTTTCCTGAAAGTAGGCTGCCTCCCCACAAACACCTTTGCCTAGTGCAATACGGATGCAGGAAACGCCTCCTTGGAAGGGACCTAAAACCAATTCCTTTCCATCGAATAAATAAAAGCCTGCAAATACAGTATTAGGAAAGTGCGATTTTAAAAGAGCACTGGCGTTGGAAAGATTAGCCAAAACATTGTTTTCGCCTTCCAATAAAAAAGAGAGCTCCTCATTTAACATTTGATAACGTGATTTTTTTTCTGATTCTAACATAGGACTATTATATCAAAAAAGGCTTACAGACAAAAGAAAAATCCCTTGTTTAGTAAACAAAGGATTTTGTGAATTTTCAATTTGATTAAAGTTCGATATCACCGAACAAGTCAGCCATTGAGAATCCTGTTTGTGTTTCTGGAAGTTCGAAATCACGTTTTTCTTGACGTTTTGGACGACGTGGACGAGCAGCACGTTTTTCTTCTTTTTGTCCTTCTTCTTGAGCTGGACGCTCTTCAAGAGCTTTGATAGAAAGTGATACGCGCTCTGCATCTGCGTTAACTTCAAGAACTTTAACTTGAACTTCTTGACCAACTTTAAGAGCTTCTTTTGGATTTTCAATACGTTTGTGTGAAATTTGTGATACGTGAACAAGTCCATCGATACCTGGCAATACTTCAACAAATGCACCGAAGTCAGTCAAACGTTTAACTGTTCCTTCTACTACATCACCTTTAGCCAATTTTTGCTCAACGCCATCCCATGGTCCAGGTGTTGTTGCTTTAAGTGAAAGTGATACACGTCCTTCTTCTTCGTTAAGATCAAGGATTTTCACTTCAATTTCTTCACCAACAGTTACAACTGATTTTGGTGATACATTACGTTCATGTGACAATTCAGTCAAGTGAACCAATCCGTCAACACCACCAAGGTCGATGAAAGCACCGAAGCTTGTGATACGTGCAACTTTACCAGTTACTACATCACCAACAGCCAATTTACCGAATACTTCAGCGCGAGCTGCTGCTGTAGCTGCTTCAACAACTTCACGACGTGAAAGGATGAAGCGGTTTTCTTTAGCATCAACTTCTTTGATTTTAGCATCAAATTCTTGACCTACAAAACGCTCAGTGTTACGTACGAAACGAGTATCCAACATTGAAGCTGGGATAAATCCACGAACACCTTCAAATTCTACTGAAAGTCCACCTTTAACGGCACGAGTTCCTTTAACAGTAACAACTTCTTCTTCGCGACCAACAAGTTTGTCCCATGCTTTGCGAGCTTCAAGGCGTTTTTTAGATACAAGGTATGTAACTGTATCAGTATCTTTACCAACTACTTGACGAAGTACAAGAACATCCAATACTTCTCCTACTTTAACAAAGTCATTGATATCTGCATCGCGATCGTTTGTCAATTCGCGAAGAGTCAAGACACCTTCAACACCAGTTCCAGAGATTGCAACGTTAGCTTGAGTCGCATCAACTGTCAATACTTCAGCACTAACAACATCACCAGTCTCAACTTGGCTAACGCTATTTAGCAAATCTTCAAATTCGTTCATCTAAAAAATCCTCCAACAATCAAGTTTTTCTTAAACTTGACATACTTATAATTTTTTTCCTAAGCACCCGCAAGGACATGTTCATATCGTTCACGTCTTTCAATTATAAAAATAAAATACCCTAAGATATTTTGCTTTTTATCTTGATCATTACCTAAGAACTGGGGTAGCTGGATTCGAACCAACGCATGAGGGAGTCAAAGTCCCTTGCCTTACCGCTTGGCTATACCCCATTGATGAAATGGAGAGAGAGGGATTCGAACCCCCGAACCCGAAGGAGCGGATTTACAGTCCGCCGCGTTTAGCCTCTTCGCTATCTCTCCTACAATCAACATGGACTATTATATCATGAAAATTTCAAAAAAACAAGACTTATTTTGCTAAATTATAATTTTCAATCAAAATTTCCACAGCTTTTTCCAATTTTTTATAAAAACTATCGACATTTCCATTCTTTATGATGGCAAATTGTCCGTCTAATTCGGCAATTTCTCCGATAACTTTTTTACCAATGGTCAAGGTATAACCTTCAAAACTGTCTTTTCCTACATTAACCTTGGCATCTGCTACTTGAATTTCAATTTTTTTATCTTTCTTACTCATTTCATACCTCTCTTCACTTTTTCTATTTTACAAGAAAATCCTAAAACTAGCAAGAAAAAACTCTATATCATTCCAAGTCTGATATAGAGTTTTCTGCTTTATTTAATGTGTTTTTCTAGTTCTTTTTGGTACTTACCGTTTGATTCCAATTTTTCTTTTTGCCATTTTTTCAGTGCTTCTTCATATTCTTTTGTTGTAACGATATCTTTTTGCAATTTCATTCCTTTAAAGATATATGGGTCACCTTTAATACCAACTTGTGAGTATGGTTTTGAGAATGGTACGACATTACTTACAACTGGAGAACCACCAGATGAGGCTGTTGGCATCAATAATGAACTATCTGTCAACCAAGCTTGAGCCTTGGCATATTTTTCATAGCGTTCTTCAAGATTTGTAGTTTCTGAATCTGCATCATCCAATAATTTCTTATATTGGTCCAAACCAAGTTTAGCTACAACATCCTTATCTTTCCCTTTAGTAATACCAAGGTGTTTCATAGCAGAACCTGATTTAGGATCCATGATATTCAAGTAAGATGCTGGGTCTTGATAGCTTGGAGCCCATCCTGTACTGTTCAAATCATAATCTTTTTGAGAAGGAACACGCGCTTGAGAAGTGATTGTTTCCTTTTCATTATCTGTCATTTGAAGAACGTCGATGACAACATTTTCAGCACCAAGAGTTGATTCGATTGACTGTTTGAAAGAGTTGCTTTGTTGAACGGCGATGGTATCTGTTTGTTCAACTGGGACATCCAAATGAATTGGGAATGTTACCCCTTTAGATTCCAAGTCTTTCTTAGCTTTTTCAAATGCTGCTTTAGCCTTGTCAGGGTTGTAGATAGAATCCTTACCGTCAACTAGCTCAACACCTTTCCATTGGTCACCATAGTTCACCAACTCTGCTTGAGCGATTTGACCAAAGTTTTTACCACCTGCTTGTACAAAGTTGTCAGGAACGAGGCTGTTACGAATAATCTTGTCCGCACCGTCTTCACCATTTAGCTGGGCAGCATAAGAATGGCGGTTGAAGGCAAAGTTGATAGCCTGACGGAAGTCCTTATTAAGCATAGCTTCTTTTGTAGAAGTCTTTTGTTCTTCACTTGTTTTCGCAGTTTTATTGTATGACTGACGATTTACGTTAAAGGTGAAGTAATAACTACTTGAGTCCTGTGGGCTATAAGTTATTTTATCTCCGTATTGTTCCAAAGTAGAAGCAAAGTTTGAGCTACTTGGGAAGAGACGGGCTGTCGTATAGGCACCAGAAGAGAAACTACGAATCAACGATTCCTGATCAGAACCATCGTAGTAAGTCAATTTGATCTTCTCGATTTTTACCTTTTCTTTATCCCAGTAGTTTGGGTTTTTCTCGTATTCGATCAACGATTTAGACGTCAAGGTCTTCAGGATATAAGGACCATTGTAGAGAATCCCTGCTGGAGTAACTGCTCCATAATCTTTACCTGATGCCTTCAAAAACTCTTCATTTACAGGCAACATCGTCGCTGTGGTGACTTTAGAGTTCCAGAAGCTTTCTGGTTTGTTTAGGGTATATTCAACTGTGTAATCGTCCAAGGCCTTGACACCAACTGTAGAGAAATCATTGGTCTCACCAGTCATGTAGGCATCCAAGCCCTTAATTGAATTTTGGATGAGAGAGACACCGTCTGACTTACCGTCAGCTACGTGTTTCAATCCTGTTACAAAGTCATGGGCTGTTACTTCTGCGTATTCTTCACCTTCTGAAGTGTACCATTTAACTCCTTTACGAAGTTTATAAGTATAAGTCAAACCATCTTTTGAGACAGACCAATCTTCAGCCAAGGAAGGAATAACATTTCCGTATTGGTCATTTTCCATCAATCCATCAACCACGTTCCCGATGACATCTGTTGTAGATGTACGAGTCGCTATACTATAATCCAAAGATGCCGGATCTACTGCATAGACATATGAAAATGTTGTCGGTGCATCTGCTTCTTTGTCAGCTTTTCCACAAGCCACTAAAAGAGCTGTTGTACTCAGGACTACTCCTGCTGTTAAGAGCCACTTTTTCGATTTCATAAAAAATCTCCTTTAGTTTATTTTAATCTACTTTTACAATCCAACCTTCTGGCGCTTCAATATCGCCAAACTGAATTCCTGTCAATTCATCATAGAGTTTACGAGTCACAGGGCCTACTTCTGTTTCACTATAGAATACATGGAAATCATCACCGTGTTGAATACCTCCAATTGGAGAAATAACCGCTGCTGTACCACAGGCACCTGCCTCTACAAAACGGTCAAGGTTATCAATCGGGACATCCCCCTCAATAGGAGTTAAGCCCAAGCGATGTTCTGCCAAATAAAGCAAAGAATACTTGGTAATAGATGGCAAGATAGATGGACTCAATGGTGTTACAAATTCATTATCAGCTGTAATTCCAAAGAAGTTAGCTGATCCGACTTCTTCAATCTTTGTATGAGTTGATGGGTCTAGATAGATAACATCTGAGAAATGACGTGACTTGGCCAATTTTCCTGGCAAGAGACTGGCAGCATAGTTCCCACCAACCTTAGCCGCACCTGTACCATTTGGAGCGGCACGGTCGTATTCATCCTGAATCAAGAAATTGGTTGGGACCAAACCACCCTTAAAGTAATTTCCAACTGGCATAGCAAAGATGGTGAAAATGTATTCCTCTGCTGGTTTTACTCCGATAATATCTCCTACTCCAATCAAAAGAGGACGAAGATAAAGGGTTCCACCTGTTCCGTATGGAGGTACATATTCTTCATTCGCACGAACAACTGCCTTACAAGCTTCTACAAACATTTCTGTCGGAACTTGTGGCATCAAAAGACGATCACAAGTACGTTGCAGACGTTTGGCATTTTCATCAGGACGGAAAAGTTGAATACTACCATCTTTAGTACGGTAAGCTTTCAAACCTTCAAAGGCTTGTTGACCATAGTGAAGACTTGGAGAAGACTCTGAAATATGCAAGGTTGCATCTTCTGTAAGCTCTCCGTGATCCCATTGTCCATTTTTAAAATGAGCAATATAGCGATAAGGTAATTTCATATAGGAAAAACCAAGGTTTTCCCAATCAATCGTTACTGTCATATTCCACTCCTTATTCTAAAAACATATTTCTTTTATTCTACACTTTTTTTCTAAAATAGCAAGTATATTTTGTAATTTTCAGAAAATTTCTTCAATAAAAAGAACCAGCTCTGAAAACTGATTCTTCATTTCACTTATTTAGCTTCAGTAAATACTTCTTTAAGATACGCGTCAAAAACTTCTTCATCTGAAATCGTATCAGAAATGAAGCTTCCGTTGCTAGTGCGTTCTGACAAGTTCAAGTCTTGCAATCGGCTTTGATAGATTGTTCCTTTGTTAGATTGAACAATCAGAGTTTGATCGTTCCCGTCCACTTCTGTACTGAAGAGATCACCTACAGATCCTTGCTCTGCAACTGCTCCTGCTAAAAAGACACGGTGCGGTTTATTTTTCAACTCACGCAAGACTTGTAAGCCACGTTTGGCACGGCTTGTTGCTGGAATTTCGTCGATAGAAACACGTTTTAAACTTCCACGCTGAGTCAAGAGGTAGAAGGATGAAGTGTTACAGATAAAGGCAGATTGGAGGACATCATCTGCTTTCAAGTTCATAGCCTTGACACCCGCAGCCTTAGCACCGACAACTGGAACCTCTTCGATATTGAAACGCAGGGCATAACCATTTTGGCTAATCAAAAGAACATCATCCAGTTTAATTGGAGCCACTGCTACAATCTGGTCCGTATCATCTTTCAACTTGGCATACTTGACAGACTTAGACTTGTAGGTTCGCCATGGAGAGAATTCTTTGCGTTCTACCCGTTTAATTTGACCGAGACGAGTTGCAGCAAAGTAGGTTGTGGCATCATCAAACTGATCCACGACTTCAGCATAAAGGATTTCTTCGTTAGTTTCAAAGTTTGTAATGGTCTGGCTCAGGTGCTCACCGATATCCTTCCAACGAATATCAGCCAATTCATGAATTGGTCGATAAATGACATTTCCAAGAGTCGTGAACATCAAGAGATGCTGGGTTGTCTTAGCAGATTGTACAAAGATCAAACGGTCATCATCACGTTTGCCAATTTCTTCCAAGGTGGAAGCTGCAAAGGAACGTGGGCTGGTACGCTTGATGTAACCTGCCTTGGTCACGCTGACGTAGGTATCTTCCTCGGCGATAAGACTGGCTGTATCAATCTCAATTGCTTTCGCAGTGTCTTCTAGAGAACTCAAACGCGGAGTCGCAAACTTCTTCTTAACCTCACGAAGTTCTTTCTTCATAAGATTGTACATGGTCCGTTCATCTCCAATGATAGCAGCAAGCATGGCAATCTTTTCACGAAGTTCTGCTTCTTCTTCCTGCAAGACAACCACATCGGTATTGGTCAAACGGTACAGTTGCAAGGTTACGATAGCCTCAGCCTGTTCTTCCGTAAAATCATAGCTAACTTTGAGGTTTTCCTTGGCGTCCGCCTTATTCTCAGAAGCACGGATAAGAGCAATGACTTCATCCAAGATCGAAATCACACGAATCAAACCTTCGACGATATGGAGACGTTTTTCAGCCTTTTCCTTATCAAAGCGTGAACGCGCCAAAATCACTTCGCGACGGTGGGCGATATAGCTAGACAAGATTGGGACAATACCGACCTGACGAGGTGTGAAATTATCAATCGCCACCATGTTAAAGTTGTAATTGATTTGTAGGTCAGTGTACTTAAATAGGTAGTTGAGAACAAGCTCCGTATTGGCATCTTTTTTTAGCTCAATAGCGATACGAAGACCATCACGGTCAGACTCATCACGAACCTCAGCAATACCTGCTACCTTGTTATTGACACGAACATCATCGATTTTCTTGACCAGATTGGCCTTGTTGATTTCATAAGGAATCTCAGTGACAACGATTTGTTCCTTACCACCTTTTAGCTTTTCAATCTCAGTCTTGGAACGAACAACCACGCGCCCTTTCCCAGTTTCATAGGCCTTCTTGATTTCATCACGGCCTTGGATGATAGCTCCTGTAGGGAAATCTGGCCCAGGCAAGAATTCCATGAGTTTTTCAACTTTGGCTGTTGGGTTGTCAATCATGTAAACCGTCGCATCAATAACCTCAGCTAAATTATGCGGTGGAATATCTGTGGCATAACCAGCCGAAATACCAGTCGAACCATTGACCAAAAGATTTGGAAAGGCTGCTGGCAAGACTGTCGGCTCTTTCTCCGTATCGTCAAAGTTCCAAGCAAAAGGAACTGTTTTTTTCTCGATATCCTGAAGGAGATAACCTGCAATTTCTGAAAGACGTGCCTCAGTATAACGCATAGCCGCAGGCGGATCTCCGTCCATAGAACCGTTATTACCGTGCATTTCAACTAGAATCTCACGATTTTTCCAGTCTTGCGACATACGAACCATGGCATCATAGATAGAGCTGTCACCGTGTGGGTGGAAATTCCCCATGATATTCCCGACAGACTTGGCCGACTTACGGTAACTCTTATCAAAGGTATTGCCATCCTTATTCATAGAATAAAGAATGCGACGCTGAACCGGCTTCAAGCCATCACGAATATCTGGTAAAGCTCGGTCTTGAATAATGTACTTGGAGTAGCGACCAAAGCGCTCTCCCATAATGTCCTCCAGGGACATGTTTTGAATGTTACTCATATAGGATACAGAGCCCGTAAAATACCAAGTGAAAATAGAAAATTCTTGAAGTAAGAAAGCTCACAAGAGAATTTATCTTTTTCACCTAGCATTTAGGGCGTGTTCAACTCCTTTCAAAGAATGTAGAGTAGATTTTTACAGAAAAGGTGTTCAGTTAAGATATAAAGGGACGATTTGGCTTGCCAAAAATGTCTGTAGAAAAATAGAAATCGATGTAGGGCTCGATGAAGTCAAGACGATTTGACTTTTTTCCGAATAAAATTAGTCCCGTGTTCAGTTACTACAAATAACCAAACGACCCTTTCTGTAGTTTAATCTTTCAAATTAAGGTCTTTAGTTAGTTAGCGATTAAGAAGTCTCTCCTCAGCATACTCAATCATCTTCTCAGCCACCTCCATATCATAGTCAAATCCCATCTTATTAGCAAGAAATTGAGATTCTTGGTGGAAAAGTTCCATCGTAGCAAACAAAGACTTAGTGATTTTATCTATGCTTGAAAAATCAAGCAGATTTGAGAATTCTTTCTCTTTCTCAGCAGGTAAATAGTTAAAGAGATACTTGTAGTTCTTGCCTACATCAATCGTCCCCTTATCTGCTGCGACCTGCCAAGCCAAGATTTTCAAGAATTCTTGTTGACAAATGCCATAGAGATGGTCCGTCGTATAAATGACTTGTTTGCGACAAATCCCCTTAACCACGTAGGCTGATACCCACCAAAATTCATTGCAGGCTTTTTCAAACTCTATCGCATTAGCTGGGCTTGTCCAGTAACGTTGAGGACTTGTAGTATAGGACTCAAACAAGCCTTTCTCATCTTTCAAAACTGTATAATCAGCTTCACTATCCACCCACTCTTGAATATACTCCGTAGGACAGAGGGTCAAGTCAATCCTATTGCCATCTTCAAAGAGCATGAGGTAGAGACGACGGTTGCCTAGGATATTATGTTGCTCAATGATACGAGTGCCAAACTGGTCTAACCAAGCAAGATTGCTTGTTAGAGTATCTAAGTTGTCCACGACATAGAGCACATCATAGTCTTGAAATTCGTCTTTTGGAGCTTGTGAATTTGTCCGCGAACCGGACATGGCGACAGCCTCAATTTGTAAAGTTTCAGCAGTCTGTAAAATTAATCTCAGCATTTGCGCTTCACTTCTATGTTGTCTGCACATATCTTTTATAGAGTCATTTTTCATAGCCGTCTTGCTCCTCTTTTTTTTGGATGCCTCGTATTCTTTTCTTCTCAAGTTCCCCTACAATGAATTGGATAGTCGAACCAATCCCCAAAACGATTAAAACAAAATAAAACAATTTAATATCGTTTCTATGATATATTTTAAAGCTTCTCCATAATACAAAAGTATTTACTAATGAAAGAAGGAAAAGTAAAATAGCATTGAATAGGAGTATTATAGCAAACTTACTCTTAAAATACCTATAATGTTTTCCAATCCTATAGAGGGTATATAATGAGAAAACAATCATCAAAGGGATGAAAGCAAGTGCATAAAATAAGATAAACCCTATTCCTGAGTATGGTTTACTTTCCATTG
This sequence comes from Streptococcus mitis, assembly GCF_008763935.1. Classification (GTDB taxonomy): domain Bacteria; phylum Bacillota; class Bacilli; order Lactobacillales; family Streptococcaceae; genus Streptococcus; species Streptococcus mitis_DB. The sequence goes on along the minus strand of NZ_VTQF01000002.1, from coordinate 381,936 downwards.
GTAAATCTAATAGACAGACACCAATAGTGAGGATGTTCAATATAAACAAGGATACTGTGCGAGCACACTCTTTTCTACCTTTATTGGTCATTAAATCATATATAATTCCAAAAATGGCTAGGAGAACAAGGAAAAAAGGAAACATTAATAACGTAATCAATACCGCACCTCCAATAGTTTTAGCGATTATGTACAGCTTTAAAACTGCTCATCAGAAAAACAATCGTTCATCTTTTGTTCAAAAACTCTCGCTCGTTTTTCTGCCAAATAGAATTTACTCCAAAACGCTCCGTCAGAAATTCTGGTGATTTGAAATTTGATGAGTCCAATCTATCCGTTTTTTAAAACAAATCGATTGTTTCCAGTATATTATAAACAGTATTGCGTACTTCCTCGTTCTGTTCTCCTTTGACTTGACATAATAGAATATTTGCTTTTAAAAGCCATTCATATTGGCTGTTTTTTAAAAGTTTACCTTTTTCATTAAAAAAACAAATTTCTTTATCTCTCAATTCATCAATAATATCAGGAGAAATTATAATATTTTCTGAACTATCAAAAATGTAATATTTTATAATATTTTCAAAAGAAGCAGTATCTTTTTCGTTCTTATAACCATCATACTTATCATTAAGTAACTTCAGCAATTTATCTTTCAAATAATCATTTTCTTCGTTTGGTACAACACAATAAAAATATGCTGGAAAATCTCTATTTTGTGGGATTAAACCAAAACTGCAGCCTAAATGATTCATAACTCCAGTATCGTTATAAGAAAACTCTGTACAGCCGGCACCACACCACTGAATATCGTTTTTCAATTTATAACCGTATACTTTAAAATGTTCATCAATTTTAGCATCACTTGGTAGAGTATGATTCATTACTTGATCAAATTTAATCTTTAATACATCTAAATTTGTTATATTTGTTTTAGTATTTGCAATTTTTGTTGCATTAGCATAAATGGAATTTCTTTTATTTCTTGTATCTGAAGAAAGTGATTTGCCTACTCCTTTTTCTGAGGCAATCAAATCATGGTAATCTATCAAGGCATATTTTTCTTTAGAAAAATGGTATAAAAAGAAACGATAAGCATATAAAAATATATATTGTTTTTCGGTAGGAATGGGTTTAAAAGTTTCTATTGGCGAAAAAATCTGATTGTCATGTTCTTCACAAAAAAGTGGCATAGTTCCAGCATCATTTATATTGACTTCATAAAATAATTCACTATATGATCTAGGATTTTGTAGATTACTAACAATATTTTTTATATCGGTCGAAAAAACCGAATATCCATTATCAGTTTTTCTTGCAATCTGCTTTTCTAATATATTTCTAGGAAAAGTGTGTGATTTAATCGGTTTTCTATCACAGTTGGAATACAGGCACTCTTTTCCTTTAGAATCGAAAAGTTGCTTGACTCTATTCCTATCGTGGGATTGAAGTTGTTTTCTCTCACTTTCTGAAATATCACGAAGATTATTCCGTTTCATTTGTTTTCGTAACTTCTCTATTTTTAAATGGCAATGTTTGTATTTTTTGCCTGAATTGCATGGACATTTATCGTTTCTACCGATAGACACCTCTCCACCTCCTTTCTATAATGTATATTTATTTTTTTATTGCAGCACACTCCTAAAACACCATCTCCCCACTCTCTTCCAGCGTAAACTTGACATTATCCTCAATCCACTTACGTCGTGGTTCGACCTTGTCTCCCATGAGGACATTGACGCGACGTTCGGCGCGTGCTAGGTCTTCGATCGTAACACGGATGAGGGTACGGGTTTCTGGATTCATGGTTGTTTCCCAGAGCTGGTCAGCATTCATCTCACCAAGACCTTTGTAGCGTTGGAGAGTAGCGCCTTTGCCGAACTGCTTGCGAAGTTCTTCTAATTCTCCATCCGTCCAAGCGTAAGCCACTTCTTCTTTCTTGCCTTTACCTTTTGACATCTTGTAAAGAGGTGGAAGGGCAATATAGACATGTCCTGCCTCAACTAGCGGACGCATGTAACGGTAGAAAAATGTCAAGAGCAAGGTCTGGATATGGGCACCATCGGTGTCCGCATCGGTCATGATAATGATTTTGTCATAGTTGGCATCTTCAATAGAGAAGTCTGCTCCCACACCTGCACCAATAGTATAAATCATGGTGTTAATTTCCTCATTTTTGAGGATATCCGCCATCTTAGCCTTGGCTGTATTGATAACCTTACCACGAAGAGGCAAGATTGCCTGGAACTTGCGGTCACGGCCTTGTTTAGCAGAACCTCCGGCAGAATCCCCCTCGACTAGATAGAGTTCATTCTTAGCTGGATTCTTGGACTGGGCTGGGGTCAATTTACCAGAAAGTAAGCCCTTGTCTTTCTTATTCTTTTTGCCATTTCGGCTCTCATCACGCGCCTTACGTGCTGCTTCACGGGCATCACGAGCCTTGATAGCTTTACGAATCAGATTAGACGCTAGTTCTCCATTTTCCATGAGGAAGAAAGTCAACTTATCAGCCACAATCCCATCTACAACTGGACGAGCTAGTGGACTTCCTAGTTTGTCCTTAGTCTGTCCTTCAAACTGGAGGTGTTCTTCAGGAACCAAGATAGAAAGAACGGCTGCTAGTCCCTCACGATAGTCTGAACCTTCAAGGTTTTTATCTTTTTCCTTGAGAAGCCCCGTCTTACGCGCATAGTCATTCATGACCTTGGTAATGGCAGACTTGAGTCCTGTCTCGTGCGTTCCACCGTCCTTGGTGCGAACGTTATTGACAAAGGATAGAATGTTATCTGAAAATCCGTCATTGTACTGGAGGGCCACTTCCACTTGGAAACCATTGTCTTCCCCTTCAAAGTAAAGAACCGGCGTTAAGGTCTCCTTATCTTCGTTCAGATAGGACACAAAGTCCTGAACCCCATTTTCATAGTGGAACTCGATCGCTTCATCTGTTCGTTTGTCCGTTAATGACAAGGTCACATTTTTCAAGAGAAAGGCTGACTCATTGAGACGTTCTGAAATGGTGTTATACTTGAAGTCTGTCGTAGAAAAGATAGTCGCATCCGGCATGAAGGTGACTTTGGTACCTGTTTTAGATTTAGGTGCTGTACCAATTTTCTTCAAGGTCGTGATAGGTTTGCCACCATTTTCAAAACGTTGCTTGTAGATTGCACCATCACGAGTGATTTCAACTTCTAGCCAGCTAGAAAGGGCATTAACAACGGAAGACCCCACCCCGTGAAGTCCACCTGATGTCTTGTAGCCTCCTTGACCGAATTTCCCTCCTGCATGAAGAATGGTAAAGATAACCTCAACAGTTGGAATTCCCATCGCGTGCATACCAGTTGGCATTCCACGTCCGTGGTCTTGAACCGTTAAACTTCCATCTTTATTAATGGTCACATCAATACGATCGCCAAACCCAGACAGGGCTTCATCGACCGCATTATCGACGATTTCCCAGACTAGGTGGTGGAGACCAGCACCATCGGTCGATCCGATATACATTCCTGGACGTTTACGGACCGCATCCAACCCTTCTAGCACCTGAATGGCATCATCATTATAATTGTTAATATTGATTTCCTTTTTTGACACAAGGAACCTCCTATTCGTTCATCTTTACTATTCTACAAGTTTTCCAAGGATTTTGCAAAATTTTTCTTTCTCCGCTGTAACAATTTCAGAAGAGATTCTCTGACTTTCTACTCCATTTCATGATATAATAGGAGTATGATTACAATAGTTTTATTAATCCTAGCTTATCTGCTGGGTTCAATTCCGTCTGGTCTCTGGATTGGACAAGTATTCTTTCAAATCAATCTGCGCGAGCATGGTTCTGGTAACACTGGAACGACCAATACCTTCCGCATTTTAGGCAAGAAAGCTGGTATGGCAACCTTTGTGATTGACTTTTTCAAAGGGACCCTAGCAACACTTCTTCCGATTATGTTTCATCTACAAGGCGTTTCGCCTCTCATCTTTGGACTTTTAGCTGTTATTGGCCATACCTTCCCTATCTTTGCAGGATTTAAGGGTGGTAAGGCTGTCGCAACCAGTGCGGGAGTGATTTTCGGATTTGCACCTGTCTTCTGTCTCTACCTAGCAGTTGTTTTCTTTGGAACCCTCTATCTTGGTAGTATGATTTCACTTTCCAGTGTCACAGCATCTATCGCAGCTGTTATCGGGGTTTTACTCTTTCCATTTGTTGGTTTTATCCTGAGCAATTATGACCCTCTATTCATCGCTATTATCCTAGCACTGGCTAGTTTGATTATCATTCGGCATAAGGATAATATCTCACGTATCCAGAATAAGACTGAAAATCTTGTTCCTTGGGGATTAAACTTAACCAATCAACATCCTAAAAAATAAAACGCCAGTTCATTCATGAACTGACGTTTTTTTGTATGCTTATTTTGATTTGATATAGTTGATACCATCTGCTTTTGGTGCTACCGCTTTTCCAAAGAAGGCTGCCAAGACAAGAATGGTCAAAACATAAGGTGCGATTTGAAGATAAACCGCAGGCACTCCTTGTAAGAATGGCAATTGAGATCCGATAACAGCCAAACTTTGTGAAAGTCCAAAGAAGAGACTAGATAGCATAGCTCCGATTGGATTCCATTTTCCGAAGATCATCGCAGCAAGAGCAATAAATCCAGGTCCAACAATAGTTGTTACCGAGAAGTTAACTGAGATGGATTGAGCATAAATAGCTCCACCAATTCCACCTAGGAAACCTGAAATAATAACTCCAAAATATCTCATCTTGTAGACATTGATTCCCAAGGTATCCGCTGCTTGAGGGTGTTCACCGACAGAGCGAAGACGAAGACCAAAGCGAGTCTTAAAGAGAATAAACCAAGCAAGGAATGAGAAGGCAATCGCCAAATAACCAAGTAAACTAGTTGACTTGAAGAAGATATCACCGATTACTGGGATATTTGCCAAGACTGGGAAATCAAAGCGTCCAAAAGTCTGACTTAGATTGTCGGTTTGTCCTTTGTTATAAAGAACTTTAACCAAGAAAACAGCCAAGGCAGGCGCCATCAAATTCAATACTGTACCGCTGACAACATGGTCTGCACGGAAATGAACCGTCGCTGCTGCGTGGATGATAGAGAAGAGGCCTCCAACCAATCCTGCTACAAGCAAAGATAGCCATGGAGTTGCTGCTCCAAATTGTTCTGCAAATTCAAGGTTAAAGACAACTCCAGAAAAGGCACCCATAACCATAATTCCTTCAAGGCCGACGTTTACCACACCACCACGTTCAGAGAAAACACCACCGATACTTGTAAAGATGAGGGGTGCTGAGTAAATCAGCATAGAAGACACCAAGAGGGTGAGCAAGGTTGTAATAGACATCTTTACTTACCTCCTTTAACTTGTTTTTTCGGTTTGACAAAGCGTTCGATAAGGTAATGAACACTGACAAAGAAGATAATAGACGCTGTTACAATGCTGACAAGCTCAGACGGTACCTGCGCCGCATTCATACCAGGGGCTCCAACTTGGAGAACACCAAATAGGAAGGCTGCAAAGAGAATACCAATTGGTGAGTTGGCCGCAAGCAGACTAACCGCCATTCCGTTAAATCCGACAGCTAATGACGCCCCCTGAACATAAACGTTCTGGAAGGTTCCCAAACCTTCAACAGCCCCACCAAGACCTGCCAAGGCACCTGAGATAATCATTGAGAGGATAATCGTTCTTTTTGCAGAAATACCAGCATATTCTGAAGCATGTGGATTAAGACCAACCGCACGGATTTCAAAACCAAGAGTTGTTTTCTTGAGCATGAACCAAATGACTGCAACGGCAATGAGAGCAAAGAAAATACCGATATTCATCCGCGAATTACCAGTCAACTCAGCCAACCAAGGTGTCTGGTAGGTTGCATTAGCCCCAACACGAATCGTAGAATCTGTACTTTGCATGAAGTCTTTAGGAAAGGCATGGATAAAGGCATTTCCTACATACAAGACAATGTAGTTCATCATGATGGTTACGATAACCTCTGATGTCCCTAGATAGGCTCTAAGAATACCTGGAATCGCTCCGACAATCCCACCAGCAATCAGGGCAATCACGATGGTTACTAGAATCATCAAGGGACGGGGCATATCTGGATGCGACAGGGCAAACCAACCACTGAGAATCCAACCAGCCAAGGCCTGCCCAGGAAGTCCGACGTTAAAGAAACCAGCGCGACTGGCAACGGCAAAACCAAGACCAATCAAGATTAAAGGACCCATAGCACGGAAGATTTCACCAATCCCACGCAGACTGCCAAATGCTGTATAGAACAATTCTTCGTAGCCCCAAATAGCATCATAACCGAAGATCCACATAACAATGGCCCCGAGTAAAATTCCTAGGAAGACAGAAATCAAGGGAACCGAAATTTGTTGTAATTTTTTAGACATCACTCTTCTCCTTTCCCAAGTTTCCACCAGCCATCAAGACACCTAGTTCTTGTTTATTGGTTGTTTCTGGTGATACAATACCTTGAATCTTACCATCGTGGATAACGGCAATACGGTCTGAGACGTTTAAAATCTCATCCAATTCAAAGCTGACAACAAGGACAGCCTTGCCATTATCACGCTCTTCAATCAAGCGTTTGTGGATATACTCAATGGCACCGACATCCAGCCCACGAGTTGGCTGGCTGACGATAAGGAGATCAGGATCTCGATCAATTTCACGAGCAATAATTGCTTTTTGTTGATTTCCTCCCGAGAGTGCAGCTGCAGGCACAAATTCACTGGCAGCACGAACATCAAATTCTTCCATTAGCTTTTTAGCATAAGAAGTAATATTTGAATAGTTCAAAATTCCATTTTTACTATGTGGTTCTTTATAGTAGGTTTGAAGGGCAATATTTTCAGAAATCATCATTTCCAAAATCAAGCCATCACGGTGACGGTCTTCTGGAACGTGCCCAACGCTCAACTCTGTAATCTGACGTGGGTGCAAGCCTACAATTGAATCTCCTTTTAGCTCAATGCTACCAGATTCAACCTTGCGAAGACCTGTAATGGCTTGAATCAGTTCAGACTGACCATTTCCATCAATCCCTGCAATACCAACAATCTCTCCAGCACGAACATCCAAGGACAGATTTTTGACAGCTGGGACACCACGGTTTTCATTGACCACCAAGTCTTTAATAGACAAGACCACTTCTTTGGGTTGAGAGGCTTGCTTCTCTGTTTTAAAGGAAACAGAACGACCAACCATCATTTCTGCTAAATCAGCATTGGTTGCCCCTGCGATTTCTACAGTTTCAATTGATTTCCCACGACGGATAACTGTAACGCGGTCAGAAACTGCGCGAATCTCGTCCAACTTGTGGGTAATCAAGATAATTGATTTCCCTTCTTTGACAAGATTTTTCATAATAGCCATCAACTCATCAATTTCTGATGGAGTCAAAACGGCCGTCGGTTCGTCAAAGATAAGGATATCAGCCCCCCGATAAAGGGTTTTTAAAATTTCTACACGTTGTTGGGCTCCAACTGAGATATCTGCTATCTTGGCAGAAGGGTCAACAGCTAAGCCATAACGTTCAGAAAGAGCCTTGATTTCTTTGCTAGCTCCAGCGATATCTAGCACACCATTTTTAGTCAATTCACTACCTAAAATGATGTTTTCAGCCACCGTGAAAGCCTCTACCAACATAAAGTGCTGGTGAACCATTCCGATTCCCAAGCCAGCTGCTTTAGATGGGGAGTCGAGGTTGACAACTTGACCGTTGACCACAATTTCACCACTGGTTGGTTCAAGAAGCCCTGCTAACATGTTCATGAGCGTGGACTTACCAGCCCCATTTTCTCCTAAAAGTGCATGAATTTCACCTTTTCGTAGGTGCAGGTTGATTTTGTCGTTGGCAACAAATTCACCAAACACCTTGGTAATATCACGCATCTCAATGACATTTTCGTGTGCCATGTGCTCTTCCTTTCAGAGTCTTATTTTATTTCAATAAAACTTGCTAGTTTATCTAGTAGCAAGCTTTACTGAGACAAAATGACTTTGTCTCAACTCTTAAAAAAGCGGCCGAGGGCCGCTTCCTAAGAAATGACTTCCATCCATTATTTTGCAGGAACTTTTACGCTTCCATCAAGGATTTTAGCTTTAGCATCTTCGACAGCTTTTTTACCTTCTTCTGAAAGGTTTGTCACTGCCAAGTCAACCCCTTTATCTTTCAATGAGTAAACGATCACTTGACCGCCAGGGAATTCACCTTTTTCTGCCTTGTTAGCAATATCTTTTACAGTTGTACCAACTTGTTTCAAAGTAGATACAAGAACAAAGTTTGATTCTTTGCCATCTTTAGAAGTGTATTTACCTTCTGCTTCTTGGTCACGGTCAACACCGATAACCCAAACTTTTTCATTTTCAGGACGGCTTTCGTTAAGTGATTTTGCTTCTGCAAAGACACCTGCACCTGTACCACCAGCTACTTGGTAAACAACGTCTGCACCAGCTGCGTATTGAGCTGCTGCAATTGTTTTACCTTTGGCATTATCACCAAATGAACCAGCATAGTCAACTTGTACTTTGATAGATGAATCTACTGAGGCAACACCTGCCTTGAAACCAGCTTCAAAACGAGAGATAACTTCTGACTCAATGCCACCTACAAAACCAACTTGTTTTGTCTTAGTTGTTTTAGCTGCTGCAACACCTGCAAGGTAAGCAGATTCATTATCAGCAAATGTTACACTAGCAACATTCTTTTTATCTTTAATCACATCATCAATCAAAACATAGTTCAAATCAGTGTGCTCTTCTGCTGCATCTTTAACTGCATTGTGAAGGGCAAAACCAACACCGAAGATTAGGTTGTAACTTCCAGCCGCTTGTTGCAAGTTGTTAGCATAGTCAGCTTCACTTGTTGATTGGAAGTAAGTGAAACCTTTATCTTTTGCAAGATTGTGTTCTTTACCCCAAGCCTGCAAACCTTCCCAAGCTGATTGGTTGAATGATTTGTCATCAACACCACCAGTATCAGTGACGATTGCTGCTTTTGTCTTCACATCAGAAGATGAAGCTGCGTTACGAGAAGAGCGGTTACCACATGCAGCAAGTCCAACTGCTGCCACTGCAACTAGACCAAGGCCTAGCCATTGTTTCTTGTTCATTACTGAACCTCCTAAATAAGATGTGCAACGATGTTGCAAGTATGGATTGGTTGGCCACAAGGACCGTGCCACTCAGAGAGCGACTCAGACTAGTTTAAGTCTGTAAAAGAGTATGGAAGTAACTCCCCGACCGTCATCTCGACCGTCGATTTATCTTTTGCGACTAAGGTCACTTTTAGATCTTGTTCAAAAAATTCAGCCATCACTTGGCGACAAGCACCACATGGCGAAATTGGTTTTTCAGTCTGACCATAGACAATCAATTCTGAAAATTCTCTTTGGCCTTCAGAAACTGCTTTAAAAATCGCTGTACGTTCTCCACAGTTAGTCAAAGAATAACTAGCATTCTCAATATTGACACCTGTATAAGAGCTACCATCTTTCGCCACTAAAACTGCTCCGATAGGAAAGTGAGAATAGGGCACATAGGCTTTCTTGCTGGTTTCAATTGCTAGTTCAATCAACTCAGTAGTCGCCATCAGCCAATTCTCCTTTTAAAATGGCTACCCCAGCTGACGTTCCGATACGGGTCGCCCCTGCTTCCACAAAGGCAAGAGCATCTGCATAAGAACGGGCTCCACCAGCAGCCTTGACTCCCATATCAGGTCCAACTGTTTCACGCATTAATCTAACATCTGCTACCGTAGCACCACCAGTTGAAAAGCCAGTTGAAGTTTTTACGAAGTCAGCTCCCGCTTTTTGGGACAATTGGCAAGCTAAAACTTTTTCTTGGTCTGTCAGAAGGCAAGCTTCAATAATGACTTTCACTAACTTGTCACCACTTGCTTCCACGACTGCGCGAATATCTGACTCAACCAAATCAAGATTACCTGATTTGAGAGCTCCAACATTGATCACCATATCAATCTCATCTGCACCATTTTGGATAACTTCTTTTGTTTCAAAAGCTTTCACAGTTGAAGTTGTTGCTCCCAAGGGGAAACCTACTACTGTGCAGACCTTGACATCTGTGTCTTCAAGACCTTTTTTAGCATGTTCAACCCAGGTCGGATTAACGCAAACACTGGCAAAATCATACTCTCTAGCTTCAGACAACAAACAATCAATTTGATTTACTGTCGCATCTTGTTTCAAAAGTGTATGATCGATATATTTATTTAATTTCATATTCGGATTCTCCTGCAGTTTATGAGATTATTTCTATGATTTCTCGTAAACTTTGCACACTATCATTTATTTTAACATATTTTTGAAAATCTGTAACTAGCTGAGGAGAAATTTTTCCATTTGTGTATACTTTTGCAACAATTTCTCCCTTTTGAACGGAATCTCCAACTTTCTTTTCAAAAACAATTCCTGTCTCATAGTCCAAGGCATCAGACTTGACTGCACGGCCTGCCCCCAGTCTCATAGCATAAAGCCCAAATTCCATAGCTGGAAGAGCTGAAATGACACCCGTTTCCTGGGCAGGGATTTCCACCACATGGGTAACATTGACAGGACGATAGAGGTCTTCCAAGTCTCCACCTTGGGCTTGGACCATTTCCTCAAACTTAGCCAGCGCTTGACCATTCTCAAGATGTTGGTGAACTTCTTCAACTGTCTTGTTTACATTTGCTAAACCAAGCATAATTTGAGCCAATTCACAGATGAAGTGGGTAATATCCTGACGGCCTTGGCCTTGTAAAATCTCCAATGCCTCAAGGATTTCCAAACGATTTCCAATTGCTCGTCCCAAAGGTTGACTCATATCGGTAATCACTGCTACCGTCTTTCGACCAACTGCCTTACCAAGTTCCACCATGGTTTGAGCCAGTTCACGCGCCTCATCAACCGTTTTCATGAAGGCACCCTCACCGACAGTCACGTCTAGCAAAATAGCATCCGCCCCTGCCGCAATTTTCTTGCTCATCACCGAACTCGCAATCAAAGGAATCGTGTCAACAGTTGCGGTCACATCACGGAGAGCATAGAGAAGCTTATCTGCTTTAACCAGCTGGTCTGATTGCCCAATAACAGATACACCAATATCCTGAACCTGACGAATAAAATCTTCTTGACTACGTTCTACTTGATAGCCCTTAATGGACTCCAATTTATCAATTGTCCCACCAGTATGGCCGAGACCACGACCACTCATTTTTGCCACAGGCACACCAAAGCTGGCAACAAGAGGAGCCAAAATCAAGGTCACCTTATCACCAACACCACCCGTAGAATGCTTGTCAACCTTAACCCCATCAATAACGGATAAATCAAACTCTTGCCCTGTCTTGACCATCTTCATAGTTAGGTCAGATATTTCTCGAGTCGTCATTCCTTTGAAATAAACAGCCATAGCAAAGGCAGACATCTGATAATCAGGGACAGTTCCTGACACATAGCCTTCTACCAGCCATTCAATTTCACTCGAAGTCAATTCTTGACCGTCTCGTTTCTTTTGAATTAAATCAACTGCTCTCATTCGTTCACACTTCTAAGGATATAGTATCCCTTATCTTTTTTGATGATTTCACAATTGCCAAACACCTCTTCCATCTTGGACTTAGCACTTGGGGCCCCTTGTTTTTTCTGGATAACGATTGTTAAATCTCCACCAGTTTCCAAGAAATCTTTACTTTTCTCAATGATTTCATGAACCACTTGCTTGCCTGCACGGATAGGAGGATTGGAAATGACATGGTCAAATTTCCCTTTAACTTGTTCATAAATATTGGACTGGAAAATCGTCGCTTCTACTTTATTTCGTTCAGCATTTTGTCGCGCCAAATCCAAGGCACGATTATTAATATCGACCATGGTCGCCTGAACTCCATATGCCTTAGCTAAGGACAAACCCAAAGGTCCGTAACCACAGCCTACATCAAGGACAGTTTCTCCTTGGTTGACCTCAAGACACTTGAGCAAGAGTTGACTTCCAAAGTCAACCATTTTCTTGCTAAAAACACCCGCATCCGTTAAAAAGGTCATTTTTTCTCCCAACAAGTCCACTCTCAACTCATGAATGTCGTGAGCAGCATCAGGATTTTCTGCATAATACATTTTACTCATGAAACTATTTTACCATAATTTGACTTAAATTGTAAATCGTTTACAAATTGATAATAAAACGAAAAAGACTGAAGAAAGCTAGTAGGTAAAACCTTTTCTTCAATCTCTTTCAACACTTATAGATAAATGATAAACCATTTAGAACCATAAATATCATAGTCAGGATAAAACAATAAATTTGTCATCTATAATCAGATGCATTTTCATTTACTATTGCTTAACCGTCAGATACTTAATTATCAACAGGATTCCCAATAAGATGTTTAGATAAAAGCCCAACTGATAAGTTTGTGTCAGAATTTCCAAACTTGTCCAAAGGCGTATCAAATCTTCTAGCGACATGCGGAAGAAATAACCCTCTGTAGCAATCCATAGAACTAAGAAGATATAACTACCAGCAGCAAGCCATTTCGTCCACCGTTTTTTTAGGAAGAAAGCAATCAAGAGCGAACAGATAAAGATAGCTGTTACAATAGCATGTTCCATCAAAAAAGTAAAACCGTAATAGATTTCCACAAAGCGTCTACCATTATCCGCATTGGCTCCTTTTAAAAAAGGTAGTGCAAAACTTAAAATAAAACAGAGTTCCAATATGTAACGTTTTAAGATTTTCATAGTACACCCCCTATAAGTTGTGAACTAAAAAGCCCCCTTTATAAGTTTATAAATCAGTAGAAACTATCTCCTACTTCATCAATAAATTGGTCAACCTCTATCTACTTCTATTATACGCTATTGGCTTACTATCATCAAGAAACCGCTTTATTTTTTTAGCTTTTTATGGTATGATAAACAAAATATCTAGGGGAAAACAAATGACCAACGAATTTTTACATTTTGAAAAAATCAGCCGCCAGAATTGGCAATCTTTACATCGGAAGACAACACCTCCTTTGACAGAAGAGGAATTAGAATCCATCAAGAGTTTTAATGACCAGATTAGCTTGCAGGATGTTACCGATGTCTATCTCCCCCTAGCCCATCTCATCCAGATTTACAAGCGTACCAAGGATGATTTGGCCTTTTCAAAAGGGATTTTCCTTCAACGTGAAAGCAAATCCCAGCCTTTTATCATTGGGGTTTCTGGGAGTGTTGCCGTTGGAAAATCCACAACCAGTCGCCTACTTCAAATCCTACTGTCCCGTACCCTTACAGATGCTACGGTTGAGTTGGTAACAACTGATGGCTTTCTCTATCCCAACCAGACCTTGATTGAACAAGGGATTTTAAATCGCAAGGGATTTCCTGAAAGCTATGATATGGAAGCTCTTCTCAACTTCCTGGATCACATCAAAAATGGACAAGATGTAGATATTCCTGTCTATTCTCATGAAGTCTACGACATCGTACCCGAGGAAAAGCAAAGCGTCACAGCTGCTGATTTTGTCATTGTTGAGGGAATAAATGTCTTTCAAAATCCACAAAACGAGCGTCTCTACATTACTGACTTCTTTGACTTTTCCATCTATGTTGATGCTTCAGTTGATGACATTGAGAGTTGGTATCTAGACCGTTTCTTGAAAATGCTGAGCCTAGCCCAAAACGACCCTGATAGCTACTATTATCGTTTTACACAAATGCCGATTGGGGAAGTGGAATCCTTTGCCCATCAGGTCTGGACCAGTATCAATCTCACAAATTTACAAAATTATATTGAACCGACCAGAAATCGTGCAGAAGTGATTCTTCATAAAACAAAGAACCATGAAATCGATGAAATTTACTTAAAAAAATAATTTTCCCTTGTCAAAATGTAAGTTTTCAGATATAATGGTATAGTTAGTAAATATGGAGGTAAGAACATTGGCAAACATTAAATCAGCTATCAAACGCGCTGAATTGAACGTTAAACAAAACGAAAAGAACTCAGCTCAAAAATCAGCTATGCGTACTGCTATCAAAGCTTTCGAAGCAAACCCATCTGAAGAACTTTTCCGTGCTGCTAGCTCAGCTATCGATAAAGCAGAAACTAAAGGTTTGATTCACAAAAACAAAGCAAGCCGCGACAAAGCTCGTCTTTCAGCTAAACTTGCTAAATAAGAAACAGTCCATAGAGGCTGTTTTTTTGTCTCCAAATAGGAAAAGGTAGAAAATGAAAATCGCAATTATCGGATATTCTGGTGCTGGTAAGTCAACGCTAGCCGAAAAATTATCTAACTGCTACTCCATCCCAAAACTTCACATGGACACACTCCAATTTCAACCCGGTTGGCAAGACAGTGACCGTGAATGGATGTTGGCCGAGATGAAAAACTTTCTCACCAAGCATGAAGCTTGGGTTATTGATGGAAATTATTCTTGGTGTTTCTATGAGGAAAGAATGCAGGATGCTGACCAAATCATCTTTCTTAATTTTTCGCCATTGACCTGTCTCTTTCGAGCCTTTAAACGATACCTCAAATACCGAGGCAAGGTCAGAGAAAGTATGGCAGTTGGTTGTCAAGAACAATTTAATTGGGAGTTTATCAGATGGATTCTCTGGGATGGACGGACTAAAGCTCAAAGAAAAAATTACCAAAAACTTTGCCAAGAATACTCACATAAAGTCACTATTCTTCGAAATCAGAAAGAACTAGATCAATTTCTAGATAAGAAAAGGAAGTCCTCCAATTCATAAAGAAGGACTTCCTTTTTGGCTATAATTAGTCCGCAATCAAAGTTTCCAAACCAACCTTCATCATATCGGTGAAGGTATTTTGGCGTTCTTCTGCGGTAGTGTCTTCGTCTGGATTGACCAAACTATCAGAAATAGTCATGATGGCAAGTGCGTCAACATGGTGTTGGGCTGCCAGATAGTAAAGAGCTGCTGCTTCCATTTCCACAGCCTTGACTCCCCATTTACCAAGTTCGATGTTCTTTTCAAAGTAGTTTGAATAAAAGACATCAGAAGACAAAACGTTCCCAACGTGGGTGGTCATACCGAGTTCTTTGGCGATATGGTAGGCCTTATCTAACAAATCAAAGCTAGCGATTTGTGGGAAATCGTACTGTGGCCAGTCGTTACGGATGATGTTTGAGTTGGTTGCCGCTGCCTGCGCCAAAACTAATTCACGAACGTGAACATCCTCATTCAAAGAACCTGCAGTTCCCACACGGATCAATTTCTTCACACCGTAGTCAACAATCAACTCACGCGCATAAATCGAAATAGATGGCATCCCCATCCCAGTTCCCATGACAGATACACGGTGACCCTTGTAAGTACCAGTATAACCAAACATGTTACGCACTTCGTTAAAACAAACAGCATCTTCAAGGAAATTTTCCGCAATAAACTTAGCACGAAGAGGATCCCCAGGAAGAAGAATTTTATCAGCAATTTCACCCTGCTGAGCAGCAATATGGATAGACATAATATAAGATACTAAACCCGTCAAAAAGCAAAGGGAAAATAGGAGTTGGGTGCAGTGAGCGATGCTCGCTAGACCAACTATCTTTTTCCCACTGCTTTTAGGGTGGGTTCAATTCCTTTCTTTCTTAATTTTGATGATAAATAGGAGAATAGCACGGGTTCAATTCAAAACCAAACTACCATCTCTATGATTTTAGAAAAGTTTTCCGCTCGTGTTCAAATCAGAACATCTCGCTCTACCTTTCTTTTTTTATTTTTATATTTGATAGCTAGGAAAAATCGGATTCAATCATGACTCCGATAAGCCTACTTCATTTTTATTTAAGACAGTTATAAATAAATTGAGAGTTTTTTTAATATTTTAAATCAAATCATTGACTAGAAGAGATGGGCATTTCCTACCTAATTACTCTATTCTTTGACTTCTGACACAGTATGCTAGCACAAGGAAAGCGGTCTAACATTTTTGCAAATTCATAGGCTAAAACAGCTGTTACTAAGAGATACGGAAGAGAATACAAAGCTAGCCCAGTGAAACCTATTACTAATCCAGTTGCAGAAATGGGCGCTCTCAAGGTCACAGATAAAAAGCAAACAGATCCCAAAAGTAAAGTGGTTGGCTGACTGTCCAAACCTAGAATCATTCCAAAGAGAGCAGCTCCAGCCATCCCCAAGGCAAAAGATGGCGTAAGTGTACCACCATAGGCCCCTGCCCACAGAGTAATAAGAACAACTAATGCTTTTAAGATAAACAAAAGGAATACTGTTTTGCCATTGCTACCATTCAATACTTCCTGAGCCATCATACGTCCATTTCCAAGTAGATGTGGAAAATAACTTGCTAATCCAATAAGAAAAAGAAAAGCTGAGGGAAATGTGAGAAGTATTCGTTTATCTTTTATTCTGTTTGAAGACGCTGCCTTACTTAAGCGACCAAAAAGCCAAGCTAGTGGGGTTAAGAAAAGAAGTAATAAGGGAATAATCCATATTTCCTTTAATGACCATGTGATAGCTGGAATCTAGTAGAGAGCCTGATCTGAAATAACCCAGCCTGCTATATATGTTGAGACATAAGTAGTCAAGCCGACTAAGACAAATCGTTTAATAGATAGAGCAATTCCTAGGGTTTCAAAAACAAAGAAGACACTTGTTAATGGAACCTGATAGACAGCCGCTAAACCAGCACCAGCACCACAAGCAAGGAGAAAGATGCGATCCTTCATAGATAGTATACATATTTTTCCAATTGGCCCTGCAAATAGAGTTCCAATTTCTCGTGGTGCAGCTTCTTTGCCAATAGGGGCTCCCCCTCCAACTGCAATGATCTGCCAAATTGAATGAAATAGCTGTTTTAGAAAATGAAGCTTGTATTGTGAAGTCTCATCCTTCATCTGAGCTTTGATGGAATAAATCTTCGACCCTTTTTGCAAGAAATACCAGACCAAGGATGAACCAAGACCCACGATTATTAAACTTAGTCCTATCCGTGAGGAGGAAACTCCATCTGTCAAAAATCCACTATGATGCTCTGACTGACCAAAAGCTAGCTCCTCCACCATCTCTAAAAGATAATGGAGAACTATACCAGATAAACCCGAAACTATTCCTTGTAGAATTACTGCTAGGAAAAATCTAAAATTATAAGGGATTTTTCGAAAAATACTCCTCAATTCTATTAACATGATTACAATTCAGCAAGAATCGCTTTAAGCAAGCCTTTGAAGTCGCCTTTAACACGTTCAGTAACTTCTACAACTTCTTCGTGGTTGAGTTCTTCTTGGAAACCAGCAGCATGGTTAGTAATACATGAAATACCGAGAACTTTCAAACCTGAGTGAGCTGCCACAATAACTTCAGGAACAGTCGACATACCAACTGCATCTGCTCCCAGTGTCTTATAAGCACGGATTTCTGCTGGGGTTTCATAAGTCGGACCAGTTACACCGATATAGACACCTTCATCAAGCTTGATACCAAGTTTCTTAGCCACTTCATGGGCAGTAGCACGGTATTCTGGTGTGTAGGCCTTAGACATATCTGGAAAACGAGGACCAAAATCATCCAAGTTTTCACCCATCAATGGGTTTTGACCTGTCATGTTGATATGGTCTGAGATAGCCATCAAAGTACCAGGCCCATATCCAATACCGCCAGCTGCATTGGTTACAATGACACCTTCACATCCGAGTACTTTCATCACACGAACTGGGAAAGTCACGACCTCAAGAGGATTGCCTTCGTAGAAATGGAAACGACCTTGAAGAGCCAAGACCTTACGACCTGCAAGTTCTCCATATACCAATTTCCCAGCGTGTCCGACTACTGTAGAACGGCCCCAGTTTGGGATATCTGCATAATCTACTACAACTGGATTTTCGATTTCTTCTGCCAGTTCTCCCAGTCCTGATCCAAGGATTAGACCGAACTCAGGCGCTAGGATACCCTTTTCTTTCAGGAAGGCAGCAGTTTCATTGATTTTATCTAAAAATGTCATTGTATGTCTCCTTTATTATTTTTTAGCATTTGACCGATTTTGTCGAAAGTTTTAGCATTACGAATGGTGATGTTGCGATAAAAAGGCATCTTGAGTAAGTATTTGTGATAGGCAGTTGCATAGTAGGATTCCTCAGAGAATTTCCCCCAGAAAATCCCAAGTCTTCCAAAATGAACGATTTCATCTTTCAATTCCAAACTTTCAACTGTCTCAATGACTTGAACAACATCCAATCCCTCAGTGTAAAAGAGGAAATCCTTTCGTGCCAAATCTTTGATCCACCAATCTGGCAGATTATTCAGCTCTTCTTCATAATCTTCCTGACTCAGTAAAGAAAAGCTCTGAATAAATGGATAATAGACTTCAAAGAAAGCCTCTAACTTTTCAATCAATTGGGATTTTGAGTCTGTCGAAGTAAAGAAGATATTGCCACTGTTGATGTAGGTTCTAACCTTTTCCAGCCCTAGCTCTGTCAATTCTTGACGAAGCTCCGCCATGACGACCTTATTCTTGCCACCAACATTGATACCTCTCACCAGCAAAGCATAGCGCGTCATCTTATACCAATTTATCTAAGAAACTTTCCCCAATCATGGCAGTTTCCACACCAAAGTTATCGGCAACAGTCGCTGAGATATCTGCAAAATGTCCGACTGGAATAACACCATTTCCTTTAAAGTCAGGGCTGTAGGCCAACAATGGAATATATTCACGAGTGTGGTCTGTTCCTGCGTAAGTTGGGTCATTTCCATGGTCCGCAGTAATCAAGAGAAGGTCATCCTCTCTCATGGCTGCGATAATTTCAGGTAAGCGTTCATCAAACTCATGCAAGCAATCACGGTAACCGTGAGCATTACGACGGTGGCCGTAAAGGGCATCAAAGTCAACCAAGTTTGTGAAGGAGAATCCTTTTTCAAACTCAGCAAGTCCCATAGTCTTCAATAGTGTATCAATTCCATGGCTGTTTGACTTGTTATGACCCATATCATGGTTGATACCCGCACCGTTAAAGATATCATTGATTTTACCAACAGCGTAAGTATCGATACCAGCTTCATTGAGTTTATCGAGAACAGTTGGTGCAAATGGAGATACGGCCAAGTCACGACGATTTGCTGTACGAGTGAAGTTACCTGGCTCACCGACATATGGACGGGCAATGATGCGACCTAGAAGGGCAGGGCGCTCAAGGGTAATCGAACGAGCGTATTCACAGATACGGTACAATTCGTCCAAAGGAATAATATCTTCGTGGGCAGCAATCTGCAAAACAGGGTCAGCTGAAGTATAGATAATCAACTCTCCAGTTTCCATCTGACGTGGTCCAAAGTCATCGATAACGGCTGTTCCTGAGTAAGGTTTGTTAGCTTCACGAATAACCTTGCGTCCTGAGAATTCTTCGATTTTTGTCAAGATTTCTTCTGGGAATCCATTCCAGAAAGTATCGAAAGGCTCAGTAATGTTGAGTCCCATGATTTCCCAGTGTCCAGTCATAGTATCCTTACCAAGAGATACTTCTTCCAATTTTGTTGCATATCCTGTTGGATTGCTTTCAGCTGGAACAGTCTTAAGAGGAGTTTCACGAGGAATATTCCCCAGACCAATTTTAGCCATGTTTGGGACATTCAAACCAACTGCTTTTGAAATGTGTCCTAATGTGTCAGAAGCACCATCTGGAACTCCTGCATTGACAAAGTTATTAGCATCTGGTGCAGCACCGATTCCTACAGAATCTAATACCACCAAGTGAATACGATTAAATTTTGACATAGTGTATCTCCTTATTATTTTAGTTATCTTGCTTTTGTTGAAGTTAAAATCTGAACTCCGTCTCGTCCAGCAACGATGACCTTATCCACCATTTTGTTGAATAAGCCGTGCTCTACAACACCAACGACATGGTCCAATTCTTGTCCGAAAGTAATTGGATCTTCAATGACATCCAAGGCAAGGTCAATGATAAAATTCTGCATATCCGTCACAAAACGGTGGCCGTCTTTTTCACGGAAACTTGGTTTGTAGCCAGCTCGCTCAAAACGACGAAAAACCTGCTCTGCGCCATACTGAACCACTTCTACTGGCAATTTAAAAGCACCTAGTTTCTCAACCAGCTTGCTTTCATCCACCACCCAAATATATTCTTTTGAGGGCGTTGCGACAACCTTCTCCATCAGAAGAGCACCACCACCACCTTTTATTCCATTAAACTGACTATCCACTTCATCCGCCCCGTCGACTGTCACATCGACAACATCTACTTGGTCAATAGACTTGAGCGGGATATTAAGACCTTCAGCCTGTTTACTAGTCACACTAGAAGTCGTTACAGCTGTAATCTGTAACCCTTCTTCCTTGATCCGACGACCGATTTCTTCTACGAAATAATAGGCAGTAGACCCCGTTCCAAGTCCGACTACCATGCCATCCTTGACAAACTCAGCAGCCTTGATACCTGCCATTTTCTTCAGATTTTCCACTCAAACACCTCCATTAAAGAGCTATTTCTATTATAACATGTATCCGTTTTTATTTCATGGATACACTAGAAAAACCCGAACATTTTTATTTTTATGTCCACCTTGTTTTGGTAGTTAGAATCTTAGTTATGAGAACTTGTAGATAAAAACAGGTCCTATCCAAAAGCAGCAACAGTTGATTTTTTATCATAAAGATGATTAAATAGTTAAGTACAGAAAAGGAGAAATAAGATGAACCCATTAGATTTGTTTAATCAAGTAAAAGAGTTAATCGAAACAAAAGATTTCGAAGCTGCAAAAACATTTGTTGCAGAAAATCAAGAACAGCTTGGAGAATACTTCTCTCAAGCTCAGCAGTTGATTTCTGGTTCTGAAGGTCTAGATGGCCTCGTTGGAAAGATTAAAGGATTTTTCTAAAAATATAAAGGCGCCTGAAACTATCAGGTGCCTTTTTGAGATATTTTTTTCATTATTTCGGGCAGATAAGAGCTGATTTCCGTCGGCAAGACCACATAATGTTCTTGAGATAGTTCTTGGGCTATGGCTGAATGAAGATGAGTCGCTACTGCCACACGTTCGTAGAGACTGGCTTGTCGAAATTGGCCTGCAAATCCTGCAATCATTCCAGCTAGTGTATCTCCCATACCACCAGTCGCCTGATAGGGACCGCCAACCTGTAACTGGTAACAATCAGACTGGCCAGCTTGCCAAATACGAGTAGCTGGACCTTTCTCCACCAAAATTGTTCCTTGAGGGAAAGAAGTTAGGGCATTAGCCGTTGCAGCTTCGTTTTGCTTTTCAATAGCAATACCAGACAGCTTTTCCCATTCTTTTTGGTGAGGAGTTAAGATAAGCTGGTTAGATGGAAACGACAAACTTGTCCTAGCAAGGATGGTTAAGGCCCCTCCGTCTACAATCAAAATCTGATTCTTTTTTAAGCTAGCAAAAATGTGTTTGACTAGATTTTCTCCAAAAGCAGCGTCTCGTAAACCAGGTCCCACTAAGACCACTTCTGCCTTCTCCAATTGCTCTTTTAATAATTGCTGGTCTTGAAGAGAAAAGGCCATAGCCTCAGGTAAATGACTGTGCAAAGCTGGGATATTTCCCCTATCTGTTCCAACAGTCACCAAACCAGCTCCACTTTTAACAGCTGCCAAAGCAGCCATGATGATAGCACCACCATAAGGATAAGTCCCACCCAGCAACAGCAAACGACCATAGTCTCCTTTATGACTGGTGCGAGAACGTTCAATAATGACTTTTTCTAATAATGCTTGCTCAATCACTCTCATCGTTTTTCCTCAACTATCCTTTATCTGATTGTTTTAAAACAACTTGATAGACTTTCTTAGTCCACTCTTCTAAGTCTTCTCCAGCATAGTCAAGATAATACACCCTATCTTGTATTTTGGTTGGAATAATATTTTCAAATTGGCTCTTATTATGAGTTGGAATAATGCAAATATACAACTCACTTAATAAATTAAGCATGTCCTTAATTTTTACAGCATGGTAACCATCAAAAATATAACCAGGAACTTTAATCAAATCTGTATAGATAAAATGAAAACTTACTCCAGGAATAAACTTGTCTTGTAATTCTTTCTCTGAAGGAGCTCGACCTAATAAACGCTCCATCGCTAATCGATAACCAGAACTTGTATTTGACCACCCTAACATGACATAGTCAAAATAATCTATCGGATCCGATGCAGCATTTCTACTATCCAAAACCAACTCCTCAGCATCTCGCCCAAAGGCTTTCACAGCAGATAAAATCTGACCTGTTTTAAAGATAGAAATCGCTACATCTATAGTCGTAGTATGACTACAGTAGTCTGAAGTCACTAACCTCTTATGTAGATCATAAGTCGAGGCTACTCTTTTATCTGTAGGGGTAAATGGTGGCAGAAAGGGATGCTGACAGATGTAATCTAAAATTTCTTTTTTTAAACAAGAATCAGCACACTCAATACTTGTTTGACGTCTATGAAGTTTTTCGTAAGCTATAAATTTAGCAATTTTTTCTAATTCCCACTCTTGAATATTTGGATAATCAATTAGTGCTAAGTAGTATATTCTATCCCATTGTAAACTATATTCTCCATTATAAATTTTTAAAATCATCTAATCACCTCACTCCATTATACAACAAAAAGGAAGCGCATACCTCCTTTTATAAACTTACTTTTAAAATTTTCTCTCCAAAGTCCGAAGGGCTGCCTGATAGGTTTGCTCCATCAGCATGGTAATGGTCATAGGACCAACACCTCCAGGAACTGGCGTGATATGGCTAGCCAGTGGTGCAACCGCCTCATAATCAACATCCCCACAAAGCTTACCATTTTCATCGCGGTTCATCCCTACATCAATGACAACCGCACCTGGTTTGACAAAGTCAGCAGTCACAAACTTGGCACGACCGATTGCGACCACCAGAATATCCGCTTTAGCAGCCACCTTGGCAAGATTATGAGTCCGTGAGTGAGTCAAGGTCACTGTTGCATTCTTGGCCACAAGAAGCTGAGCCATGGGTTTTCCAACGATATTGGAACGACCGATAACAACCGCATTTTTACCTTCTAATTCAATCCCATATTCATGAAACATTTCTATAATTCCTGCAGGCGTAGAAGGAATCATGACTGGATGACCAGACCAGAGGCGTCCCATGTTTAAGGGATGGAAACCATCCACATCCTTTTCTGGGTCAATGGCCAACAAAACTGCTTCTTCATCAATATGTTTTGGTAATGGTAACTGGACCAATATCCCATGCCAAGCTGAATCTTGATTGTATTTGGCAATCAAGTCTAACAATTCCTCTTGAGTAATGGTATCTGGAACTCGCACAACTTCACTA
Organism: Streptococcus mitis; assembly: GCF_008763935.1. Taxonomy (GTDB): domain Bacteria; phylum Bacillota; class Bacilli; order Lactobacillales; family Streptococcaceae; genus Streptococcus; species Streptococcus mitis_DB. Next base: position 358,589 of record NZ_VTQF01000002.1, on the reverse strand, counting down.
CGGAATCCAGCCGCAAGGGCTGACCTCTCCTTGTTACGAACGTAGACTTGGCTGGCAGGGTTGTCCCCAACCAAAATCACTACCAAACCAGGTACTAGCCCCGTTTCTTCCTTTAATCTTTTAGTCTTTTCAGCCAGCTGTCCTTGTAACTTAGCTGCTAGAGCCTTCCCATCAATAATCTGTGTCATATCACTTCTCTTTTCTTTCAAATATCTTCCATTATACCAAAAACTGCTAATCCCCTCTAACACTTCTTTCCTAGGCTATCCTATAGTTTCAAACTATAAGAAAAAGCTCTAGTCGAGCTTTTCATTAATCTATACTTTATATGTAAAGTTAGCTACAAATAGCTCCACAAAACTAACTTATAAAACCTTACTCAAGAAGTCTTTAGTCCGTTGTTCTTGGGTTTGTTCAAAAATCTGTTCAGGTGTTCCATCTTCAACAACCACACCATCTGCCATAAAGATGACACGGTCTGCCACCTCACGAGCAAATCCCATTTCATGTGTTACGATAACCATGGTCATTCCTGACTTGGCTAAGTCTTGCATAACAGCCAACACCTCACCTACCATTTCAGGGTCCAGGGCTGAAGTTGGCTCGTCAAAGAGCAAAACATCAGGTTCCATAGCTAAACCACGCGCAATAGCAATCCGCTGTTGCTGACCACCTGACAAACTCTGTGGATAAGCAGTTGCCTTGTCTGGTAAACCAACTTTTTCCAAAAGTTCCTGAGCTCTCTTCTCTGCAACTTCCTTACTTTCACCTTTGGTCTTGATAGGAGACAAGGTGATATTTTCCATCACAGTCATATTAGGAAAAAGATTAAATTGTTGAAAAACCATGCCCATCTTCTCACGCATAGCAAACAGGTCATTCTTCTTGTCCGTAATATCAACTCCCTCAAAGATAACCTTCCCATTGGTTGCTTCTTCCAACAAATTCATAGAACGAAGCAAGGTAGATTTCCCGCTTCCCGAAGGACCGATGATAACGACAACTTCTCCACGTTTAATCTCGAGGTTGATGCCCTTCAATACTTCATTCTTTCCAAATGATTTATGTAAATTTTCAATTTTTATCAAGGTTTCTGTCATTATTTCTTATCTCCTTGTCCCATACGTTTTTCAAAAGCTTTCAAGGCTACTGTCAAAATAGAAGTCATAATCAAGTAGTAAAAGGCTGCAAATAAAAGTGGTGTTAAAGGTAGATAGGTTGTTGTAGAAACTGTTGTAGCTCCATTCCACAACTCCATAACACCAATAGCTGATAAGAGGGAACTATCCTTGATAATAGTGATAAATTCGTTCCCCAATGCTGGCAAAATATTTTTGATAGCTTGTGGCAAAATCACATAGCGCATCGCATTTTTAGGACGAATCCCTAAAGAATAGGCCGCCTCTAACTGCCCCTTAGGAACCGCATTAATTCCGGCACGAACAGTCTCAGAAACATACGCACCACTGTTCATAGAGATAATCAAAATTCCTGGAATCAGACGAGAAAGATCAACACCCAAAATCCCAACCTGAATAGTCGGAGCATTGATATGCATAAGGGCAAAGGCAATCATAATCTGAACCATCATCGGTGTCCCGCGGAAAATCCAAACGTACAAGTTGGCTAGCCAAACAAGCGGTTTAAACTTTGAACGTTGCCCAAAAGCCAAGACAACACCCAAAATAGTTCCCAAAAAGACAACACAGATAGAAATGAGAACCGTCACAACAGCCCCATAGTTAAAATAAGGTAAATACTTAGGTAAAAAAGAAAAATTCATAGTCACACTGCTTTCTAAAATAGAATACTGTATGATTATAACATCAATTGAATTAAAATTCAAATCTTTTGTCTAATTTATTCAAAAAAACTTTAAGCTAGTAGAATTAGCGAGAAATCTTAGTTTTTTCTAGGCAAGTTGGCCTCCTTTATGGTAAAATAGTAACGATAAGAAATGAAGGAGAATCAAAATGGAATCACATTTGGTTAGAATCATCAACCGCCTTGAAGCAATGGCAAAAGACGGCGGAAATTTAAAACGTAATTTTGAACGCGAAGGAGTTGTTGTTGCAGAAGTTGCATACAGTCACGACGAAGAAAACGGCTCAATCTTTACCCTTCGTGATGTCGAAGCTCGCGAAACTTATACGTTTGATAGCATTGACTTGATTGCAATGGAAATTTACGAACTTCTTTACTAATACAAAACAAGCTGGGATTACACCCTGCATGTCTAACCAAAATCCTTTTTGTCTCACAAATAGGATTTTTTTATAGTCCAAATCCACAAAGTTCTTCATTGTAACAACTTCTCAAAGCTGCAATCTTTTTACTTGCTTTACACCCCAATCCTGTTATAATGAGAGTATAGAAATTTGACTATTTTTGACCATTAAACAGGTCAGGCTAAATAAAGAAATGAGGTAGATGTATGCTTTGTCAAAACTGTAAAATCAATGACTCAACGATTCATCTTTATACCAATCTCAATGGAAAGCAAAAACAAATTGACCTCTGTCAAAACTGCTATAAGATTATCAAGACAGATCCTAACAATAGCCTCTTTAAAGGTATTACGGATCTGAACAATCGTGACTTTGATCCCTTTGGTGATTTCTTCAATGACCTAAACAATTTCAGGCCTTCTAACAATACTCCTCCGACTCCCCCAACCCAATCAGGTGGAGGTTACGGTGGAAATGGCGGTTATGGTTCCCAAAATCGTGGACCTGCTCAAACTCCTCCACCAAGCCAAGAAAAAGGCCTACTGGAAGAATTTGGTATCAACGTAACTGAAATTGCCCGTCGTGGAGATATTGACCCCGTTATTGGGCGCGACGATGAGATTATCCGTGTCATAGAAATTCTCAATCGCAGAACCAAGAATAATCCTGTTCTTATCGGTGAACCAGGTGTCGGAAAAACTGCCGTTGTCGAAGGTCTAGCTCAGAAAATCGTTGATGGCGATGTTCCACATAAACTACAAGGTAAACAAGTCATCCGTCTGGATGTGGTTAGCCTAGTTCAAGGAACGGGTATCCGTGGACAATTTGAAGAACGCATGCAAAAACTCATGGAAGAAATTCGCAAACGTGAGGACATCATCCTCTTTATCGATGAAATCCATGAAATTGTTGGTGCGGGGGCTGCGGGCGATGGCAATATGGATGCAGGGAATATCCTCAAGCCCGCCCTTGCTCGTGGAGAACTGCAATTGGTTGGTGCTACTACCCTCAATGAATACCGTATCATTGAAAAGGATGCAGCTCTAGAGCGTCGTATGCAGCCTGTCAAAGTCGATGAACCAACCGTGGAAGAAACAATCACTATCCTCAAAGGCATTCAAAAGAAATACGAAGACTACCACCACGTTCAGTATACCGATGCTGCAATTGAAGCAGCTGCAACTCTGTCCAATCGCTACATCCAAGATCGCTTCTTGCCTGACAAGGCCATTGACCTCCTAGATGAAGCTGGTTCTAAGATGAACTTGACCTTGAATTTTGTGGATCCTAAAGTAATCGATCAGCGCTTGATTGAGGCTGAAAATCTTAAATCTCAAGCTACACGAGAAGAAGATTTTGAGAAGGCCGCCTACTTCCGTGACCAGATTGCCAAGTATAAGGAAATGCAAAAGAAAAAGGTCACAGACCAAGATACTCCTATCATTAGTGAGAAAACCATTGAGCACATTATCGAGCAGAAAACCAATATTCCTGTTGGTGATTTAAAAGAGAAAGAACAATCTCAACTCATCCATCTAGCCGAAGACCTCAAGTCTCATGTTATTGGACAAGATGATGCTGTCGATAAGATTGCCAAGGCTATTCGCCGTAATCGTGTCGGTCTCGGTACCCCTAACCGCCCAATCGGAAGTTTCCTTTTCGTTGGGCCAACTGGAGTCGGTAAGACAGAACTTTCCAAACAATTAGCTATCGAACTCTTTGGTTCTGCTGACAGCATGATTCGCTTTGATATGAGTGAATATATGGAAAAACACAGTGTGGCGAAATTAGTCGGTGCCCCTCCAGGTTATGTCGGCTATGACGAGGCTGGGCAATTAACTGAAAAAGTCCGCCGCAATCCCTACTCTCTTATTCTCTTGGATGAAGTAGAGAAAGCCCATCCAGATGTCATGCATATGTTCCTCCAGGTCTTGGACGATGGTCGTTTAACAGATGGACAAGGACGTACCGTTAGCTTCAAGGACGCCATCATCATCATGACTTCAAATGCAGGTACAGGTAAGGCAGAAGCTAGCGTTGGATTTGGTGCTGCTAGAGAAGGACGTACCAACTCTGTTCTTGGTGAACTCGGTAACTTCTTTAGCCCAGAGTTTATGAACCGTTTTGATGGTATTATCGAATTTAAGGCTCTCAGCAAAGATAACCTCCTTCAGATTGTCGAGCTTATGCTTGCAGATGTTAACAAACGTCTTTCTAGCAACAACATTCATTTGGATGTAACCGACAAGGTCAAGGAAAAATTGGTTGACCTTGGTTATGATCCAAAAATGGGAGCACGCCCACTTCGTCGTACTATTCAAGACTATATTGAGGACGCAATCACTGACTACTACCTTGAAAATCCAAGCGAAAAAGACCTCAAGGCAGTGATGACCAGCAAGGGTAACATTCAAATCAAATCTGCCAAAAAAGCTGAAGTAAAGACTTCTGAAAAAGAAGTATAAATCCTATAGAAAAGGAGTAGAAAATGAAAATTTTCTGCTCCTTTTTACTAAAATAACTATAAATTCTTGACAGCTCGGCCTTTGTCCATTAAGATAATAATAAAGATAATAGATAATGAGGAAAATGCAATGGCAAATCCAACCTTTGGAGAAAAAAAAGAGAATGTAACCTACCAGCACCGTTATGGCGTATATGCTGTTATCCCTGATGCTGAGGGAAAACAAATTGTTCTTGTTCAAGCACCTAATGGTGCTTGGTTCCTACCAGGTGGTGAAATTGAAGCAGGTGAAAATCATCAAGAAGCACTAAAGCGTGAATTGATTGAAGAACTTGGCTTTACAGCTGAAATTGGTACCTATTACGGACAAGCTGACGAATATTTCTACTCTCGTCACCGTGACACCTACTACTACAATCCTGCCTACCTCTATGAAGCGACTTCTTTCAAAGAAGTGCAAAAGCCACTAGAAGACTTTAATCATATTGCCTGGTTCCCTATTGACAAGGCGATTGAAAATCTCAAACGTGGTAGCCATAAATGGGCTATTGAATCTTGGAAAAAACAGCATAAGATTGACTAAATCAAGCTACTTTATTCAAAAAGTGCTATAATAGAATTAGAAAATCGGAGGAAATGTTATGAAGCTAATCAATACGACAAACTCACACTCGCAACTTGTTAAAAGCCAGCTAGAAAGTACAGATGCAACCCTTGTTGAGGTTTATTCTGCTGGAAATACTGATGTTATTTTTACCCAAGCTCCGCTTCACTATGAAATCCTCATCTCAAACAAACACCGCGCTATCCGCGAACCTGAAATCGAAGCTATTCAAGAATTTTTCTTGAAACGTAAAATTGATAAGGACTCTATTGATGAGGCCAATATCAAAACCCTCTATTCAGAAAAATTAATTGGAATTTCAATTCCGACCAAATAAAATCTTGGAGAGATTTGAAAGCTATTGAACCTTATAGCACAGAGTTGGGTTCTAACTTGCTTTTTAAATCATCTCCATTTTTTTATCTTGAAATCCTATCATTCATGGTTTTATGGCTAACAAAGGAGACAAGCATGGGAGACATGATATATCGAGAGGCAAGACTTGAAGAATACGAAAAAATTGGAAAACTATTAGCCAAGTCTTTTCTTGACTATCCCTTTTTAACGATTATAACTGATGATTTGAAGAAACCTGACTCCTATCCTGCTTTTGTAGAAACATTGCAAATTCTGCTTACTAGAGTCTATATTCAAAAAGGAAACTGTTTAGTTGCGGAACAGGATGGAGAATTACTTGCAGTTGCCTTTTTGCAACAAAAGGATTTCTGTATACTATCCTATCTACGAAATGGTGGGGCAAACATTTTTCGCTACATTCGACCACAAAATCTCCTTAAATACTTTGACTTTGTAAAACGTTCCAAAAAGCATTTAGAAAAATCAGGGGAGTTTGATTGGTATTTGATGGCTTTAGCTGTCAATATAGAAAGTAAGGGGCGTGGAATAGGCAGTACTTTTCTGACACAAGGGATTGAACCTTATGTCAAATCAAAAGGCTGTAAACACTTGGGCCTCATTACCAGCACAGCAAGAAATGCCTCATTCTACGAAAAAAACGATTATGTATTTCTGGACCATATGGACTTAGAATACGGTTCAAGATCAATTGGTAACTGGGCATTTTTAAAAACAATAAATAAATAAATAAATAAAAAAGATTTGGTGCTGCTTATCACAGAACCAAATCTTTTTTATTATGTTAGAAACGAATCGTCTCACGTGTTTTTTCGTATGAAGAGACAAAACGGTTGGTTACACCTGGTTCTGCAACTTCCAAAGCTTGCGAAATCTTATCAAATGAAGCATGATAATCAAATTCTTTTTCAAAAATTTCTAATGATTCATTAAAGGCTTCTTGAATTCGTTCATCAAATGAGCGGTAACGGTTCGAATACTGTAGTAATTGTTCTGTCAATGTTGCATATTGAACAATATTATAGGTTTCTTCTTCAAGTGCTTCCATACTATTTGTTGTAATTTCAAGCATACGGTTCACAGCTTCAATATTGACCTGGGCTTCTTCTAGTTCAGCCATCAACTCTTCAGTATGGTTACTTGCTGTAAAGAACAACTGTAAGAAATTCTGAGGAATACCTGGAAGATTACGTTTTTCCATATATCTCTTAATTGTGTGAAGACGATTAACATAAACATTTGCCTTCTGGCGAGCATTGATATCATCTTTTTCAATCTGAGCAAGGCGTTGACTAACCGCAACTTGTTCATCTTCAATTTCCTTCAAAGTCGCTTGTAAGTTTTCCAAACGATCTTCAAGGAATGAATAAGGTTCAGAATGTTCCTCTTGTTCAGAAGTTAGTTCCAATACAGATTCTTCTAAAGATTCTAACTCAGCTTGTAATCTATGAACATGACTAACATCCGTTTCAGATAGTAGGTAATTGTTACTCAATCGTTGAATATCTTCCACTAAAACAGCATTACTATCTTTCATGTGTTTCAAATATGTAGGAAGGGTTGCAACTAAGCCTTCAACTACTTTTTGAGCGGCGATTTCTCGTGTAAAGATATCATAGAGTGCATTGATTTCTTCTTGAACTTGAGTATTTTCATACTCAGCATTATCCAACTCTAATTGTGCAATATTTTCGTGGTTTTTCTTCAAAGCTTCATAAAGCAATTGGAAGCGAGATTCAATATCCGTTTCAGCAAAATGATAGTTAGCGTCTAAAAGCTTACGGTAACCGTCTTCCAAATCTTCCAATTGATCAGGTAGCTCTTTAGATAATGTTTTTACAATCTCTGGCAGGCGGTCAACAATGTGACTCAAAGCCAAGATATGATTTTCAGCATTATCCAAAATTACAGCAGCTTCTACTGGGTCACCTGAAGTATTTAAAGTAACAAACTGAGAAAACTCTGATTGGATATTTTCCAATTGTTTTTCGATTTCAGATAAACCTTGGCCATATTCTTCAGAATGATCAGCAACTCTGTGTTGTAACTCTTCAAACAAATCCAAGGTATGAAGAACACGACCGCTGTTTTTAGATTCTTGTTTCTCCAAATCTGCCAAGGCATTGCGAATTGCCGCAATATCTTCTTCAATCAAGGTAATTTGGCTCTCGATTTGGTCAATTTGATGACTAGCCTTAAAAAAACGGAATGAATTGTTATAACCTTCTGCCTCGAAAAGATTATTTTCGATATCGGCAAAAGAGTTAAGAGATAGGTCAACCCATTTTTGGTTCCATTCACGGAAAGTCACTTGACTTTGTCCAATCAAGTGCATATTTTTTACAGCTTCAACTTCATCATTAACTGGAAGATTGTACAGCTCTTCTTTTTTCTCTTCTAAAATTGCTAATTTACTTTCATTGCGTTTCCGTACATAAATTGCTATAGCATATGAAATCAGCAATATAATTGCAATTGCAATTATAAGATATACTACTAGACTACCAGACATATTAAACTCCTTTTTAACTTGAAACAATCGTAATGATTATATCATATTTTTTAGACCAAGGGAACTACTTCTCCCGATTTTTTAGACATCAAGTGTACTATAGACGGCATTTTCTTCGATAAATTCACGACGAGGCTCTACTCGATCCCCCATCAACATATCAAAGATTTTATCTGCTTCTGCAGCATCGTCCACAGAAACTCTTGCCATTAAGCGATGTTCGGGATCCATGGTTGTTTCCCACAACTGGTGATCATCCATTTCACCCAAACCTTTATAACGCTGAATGGTTGGTTTGGCACGTCCTTCACTATGGCGGGCCAAGGCTTCTTGGAGTTTAATTTCTTGATCCGCTCCTGGCTGGATATATTCTTTAATCTCGCTTCCAACCTTGACACCATAGATTGGAGGTTGGGCAATATAAACATAACCAGCTTCTAGTATTGGTTTCATATAACGATAAATCAAGGTTAGAAGAAGAGTACGAATATGGGCTCCATCGACATCGGCATCGGTCATCAAAACGAGCTTTTGGTAACGGGCTTTTGAAACATCGAATTCTGCACCAAATCCAGTTCCCATCGCTGTGAAAAGACTACGAATTTCTTCATTAGCAAGAATCTTATCCATACTTGCTTTTTCAACGTTCAAAATCTTACCGCGAATTGGAAGGATAGCCTGGAACTCACGGTTACGACCAGATTTGGCTGATCCACCCGCTGAGTCTCCTTCGACGATAAAGAGTTCTGTTTCAGCAGGATTGTTAGAAGAACAGTCTGCTAGTTTCCCTGGAAGGTTGGAAATTTCCAAACCAGATTTTTTACGGGTAACTTCACGCGCACGCTTTGCAGCCACACGAGCCTTGGCAGCTAAAATCCCTTTTTCCACGATGCGCTTTGCAATCTGCGGATTTTCCATGAGAAAATCAGAGAAAGCATCGCTGAAAAGACGATTGGTAATCTTAACCACTTCACTATTTCCCAATTTGGTCTTTGTTTGTCCTTCAAACTGTGGATTTGGGTGTTTAACTGAGATAACTGCAGTTAATCCTTCACGAACATCTTCTCCTGTCAGGTTGTCTTCATTATCTTTAAGCAACTTATTCTTACGAGCATAATCGTTAATAACACGAGTCAGTGCTGTACGGAAACCTTGCTCATGCGTACCACCTTCATGGGTGTGAATGTTATTGGCGAAACTCATGACATTCTCATGGTAACCCGTTGTGTACTGCATGGCTACTTCAACGGTAATATCATCCATCTCACCATCTGTGTAGATTGGTGTATCAAAAATCACATCCTTGTTCTCGTTGATATATTCAACGTAACTAGCAATCCCACCTTCATAGTGGTAATGCTTGGTTTGTTCAAGACCTTCGCGCTTATCTGTGATGGAGATTTGAAGACCGCGATTTAGAAAGGCCAACTCTTGAATCCGTTTATTTAATTTATCGAAATCAAAGGTTGTTGTTTCAGTGAAAATTTCTGGATCCGGTGTAAAGTGAACTGTTGTTCCAGTCTTATCCGTATCTCCAACCACCTCAAGGTCTGCGACAACATGACCACGACGGTATTCTTGGTAATGAATTTTACCATTTTTGTGGACATGAACGTCTAATTGAGTTGAAAGGGCGTTAACAACTGAGGACCCCACTCCGTGAAGACCACCTGAGACCTTATATCCGCCACCGCCAAACTTTCCTCCAGCGTGAAGAACAGTAAAGACAGTCTCAACGGCAGGTCGACCTGTTTTTTCCTGAATATCGACTGGGATCCCACGTCCATCATCAACAACTGTAATCGAATTATCTGGCTCAATAAAGACTTGAATATGGCTAGCAAATCCTGCCAAGGCCTCGTCAATTGAGTTATCAACAATTTCCCAGACTAGATGGTGAAGACCTTCCTTTGAGGTTGATCCGATATACATCCCTGGACGCATACGAACAGCCTCTAAGCCCTCTAAAACTTGAATTTGACTGGCATCATAATCTTGTGCCTGCAGATTTTTGATTTCTTCTGTCATCTTATTCCTTTTTCTTACATGTCTAATACTTGTCTTAAATTCACGATACTGGTAAACAAGTGGGTATCTAGTCCTGCAGCTTGACCTGCTTCGATATCAATAGGACGATCACCAATTACAAGACCAGAGCTAATCTGATACTTTTCTCTTAAATAAAGCATGGACTCAGGATTTGGTTTTCTCTTAAAGCCTGAGTTAGAAGTCACCACTTCTGTAAAATAAACTGCTATAGAGGTTTTTTCTAAAATTTCCAAGACTTGATTATTTCGGTGAGAGACCAAAAAATGACGGCCACCTTGATTTGAGATATCTTTCAATAAATCAGAAACTCCATCAAACAAAATCGGGTGTTCAAGCTCTCTGGCTTCATTTTCCTTGTACTTTTCTAAAAAATTCTCTAAGTTGGGAGCGAATGTCTCAATCGCAAAATCAGTAGAAACCTTTAAAGCCTGATAGACACTGTCATGGTCTTGTGTGATACCATACAGTGCCAATGTTTCAACAAAGGCAGCTGTTGAAGTTTCGTAATTATCTAGTAAAGTTCCACCTAAATCCCAGATATAATCGTGATATTTCATAGCTTTCATTATACCATTTTTTCCTTAAAAAAGCGATGATTTCCCTGAGTTTTCCACATAAAAAAACGAGAGTTTGACTCCCGTTTTACTGATTTTTACCAAAGACATCTCGATAGAGCATTCCTGTTCGTAAAGTCTCTGCGTCTCCTCCTAATTGCTCTACCAGCTCGTAGGCAAAGGCAAGGGCTGTTGAAGGGCCTCGACTGGTTGTCAATTGACCATCTACCACTACTGTTTCCTTGACGTAGTGACCATCAAGAATTTGCTCTTGAACACCGTCATAACAAGTGTACTGCTTGTTTTTCAATAGCTCTGCTTGATTGAGGGCAATTGGTGCAGCACAAATGGCTGCCAGTTTCTTCCCTTCTTGCTCGAAGCTTTGCAATTCTTGAATCAAGGCCTGATTATCGCGTAAATGTGCAGAACCAGGCATCCCTCCAGGAAGAACAATCATATCATAGTCTGATAAATCGCCATCAAAGACACGATCTGCTCTGACTTGGATTGCATGCGAACCAGTCACTTGCTCTTCAAAACCAACCATATCACAAGTAATATTTGCACGACGCAAGACATCTACAACTGTCAAAGCTTCAATTTCTTCAAAGCCTTGAGCTAACATAACTGCTACTTTTACCATGATTTTCTCCTTATTTGATTTGTTTTAATACAACCTTTTTCCGTTTGAATGAAACTTTTCCGCTCTTTTCTTCAGCTAGATTTGTCTGGTAACTCATCGATAAAAGCAAGCCAACGCCAATCAAGTTACTGATAATAGCCGATCCTCCTTGCGAAATAAAAGGCAAGGGAATCCCAGTCAAAGGAAGCAAACCTGTCACGGCACCGATATTCTCAAAGATATGGAAGAGCAACATCATAATCAAACCTGTGGAAATATAGGTATAGAACTGGTTATTTGATCTAAGAGTAATCTTCAACATACGGTAAATCAGCATGAGATAAAGGGCGATAACAAGGACTGAGCCAATAAAGCCAAAATCTTCTGCAATGACCGTGAAAATCATATCAGACTCTCTAACTGGAATAAGCAGATTAGAAGCATTAAACCCTTGTCCAAATAAGCCACCGCTTCCAATGGCAATCTGTCCTTGAGCCTGTTGGTAAGTGGTTGTTTGGGCAAAGTCAAATGGATTGAGCCAAGCCAAAATACGGTTAATTTGGTAGGTCGGCATTCCCAGTTGATGGAGAAAAGCCCGGCCGTCCTTGCTGATAAAAATAGCTAAGAAACCAGCAATTCCTGTTACAGCAGTCACAAAAACTGGGATAATAATTTTCCAAGAAACTCCTGATAGCAAGACGATTCCTGAGAAAATGGCTACAAAAACCAAAGCCGTCCCTAAGTCACTTTGAAGTGCCAAAAGAACTAGGACTGGAATGGTAAAGAGAATCATCCAGAAAATCAACAAGAAGTCCAGCGGAACTGTACGTCTCCATTCCTTATGTTTTTTTGTAAATTGGACAATCACACGAGCCAACATGAGGATATAGGATATCTTCATAAATTCTGACGGCTGGAACAAGGTAACACCATTTACCGATACCCAGTTTTTGGCACCCGTTGATGCAACTAAGCTTGGATTATAAAAGACAATCGGCAAGACCATAAGTCCCAAGCCTAAAATATACAGAAAAGGAGTCACCTTCCAAAGAAATTCTGTATTAAAGAGCATGACGACAAAACCAATCACAAGCCCCAAGGCAATCCAGGCGACCTGCTGCCCTAAAATGGGCAGAATATTATTTGGATAATCATGACTAACAGCTATATAGATAGCCACCACGCCAATAACCAGTAGAAAAAATACTGGCAAGAGCAAACTATAATCGACTCTAGAGTCGAGAGAACGTTTCATATATACTAACCTTATACCTTCATACAATACTATTTATCAAAGTTCATTTAAAAATTTATCAATAGCCTCATCAACTTCGGATCGAGAGACGGTTTTAACGGTCGCTTCTTTTGCTAGAGATGCTACTATCTGTTTGCCATATCGCTTTCCGACAATTCTCCTATCCAAAATAAGAGTTAAGGAACGTTGGTGTTCGCGTCTCATACTTCTTCCCAAAGCTTGCTTTAAACGAATAATGGCTATTGGCAACTGATAATCATAAAAGGCATTTTTTCCTTCCTGATTCAGTTCCTGATTAATCTTTTTCGTCAAGGGCTCTTGAGGATTTTGGAAAGGAAGTCTTGGTACAACTTGAATCACAAAAGGATGACTTGAAAAATCAACTCCCTCCCAGAAACTTGCTGCACCTAGCAGGATTTGTTGTTCACCTTTTTCAAAGCGTTTCTTAAGCTGATGAACATCCCCATTTTTATACTGGGCCAAGTGGCTAACTGGAAGTAAATCCGATACTGCTAGAAGCATGTCTTTAGCAGTAAAGAGAACTAAAATCGGTTGCTGGAAAGCTCGAACATCCATCAGCAAATCAGCTACCTCTTTGGCGTAGACTTCTAAGGAGGTTTCTGTTACCAAGGGGAAATCTTTGACCAAGATCACTTCTTGATCCTGTTTTCCCCGAGCCTCAATCTTGACAAATTTGGCTTCAGGATAGCCTAAAAGATCTGCCAAAGAAACCCTCTGACTAATCTCAAGAGTAGCCGACACTCCCAAGACTTGACATGAATTAGGTATTAAAGAAGATAGAAGAATACGTCCTGATTTCGTAGAAGAAATTTGAATTTTCTTTTGACTCGTTTCAATTGCTTCAAGCCAGTAGTCTCGGTCAGCTGTAAAATAGCGGACCAGCTCCTCAAAGCCTTCTACTTCTAATTCTGAAAAATACTGGTGGAGATTGGCAAGAGAATCTAAGATATTTTTCCTAGATTTTCCAGACTGAAATTGTTCTATCAAGTAGAAGCACTCAAAGCGAATACTTTCTAATATTCGTTGCTGGACCTTATTTTGCTCGTCCAGTAAAGCCTTATCAAGCAATTCGATAATAGACTGGATATCGTAAGTCTCTTGAAGCAGATTTTCTAGAGCCAACAAGATCTTTTGAACTTCATCAATAATCAATAGACGGTCGCTGACAAATTCAGGATTATCTTCAAGTCTGGTTACAAGATAGGCATGATTGGTCACTAAAAGCTTGCAGGTTTGTGCCTTTTCTTGACTACGTTTCCAAAAATCTTCCGTCACAAATAAGCTCTGAGATGATAAATTCCCGTCATGACGAAGATCTATTAGAAAATGTTGGTAACGGTAGAGTTGCCCGATTTCATCCAAATCTCCTGTCTCTGTCTCAGTCAGCCAGACCAAGAGTTGCATTTTAAAGCGTCTAAATAAGCGATTTTCATCATTTTCCTGCAAGGAACGATAAAAGGCATCCAACTTCAGATAATTGTGTGGTCCTTTTAAACTATGAATATCTATATGGAACACTTCCTTGAGACGTTTACCTTCTTCTTCCATGATCTGATTTTGAAGAATCTTTGTCGGAACGCTAAGGACAATCTGACGATTTTCCACTTGGGACAAAGCAGGTAAGAGATATCCATAGGTTTTCCCAATCCCAGTCGGAGCTTGAATTAATGAGACAGGCTCATCTTTCAATAGCAAGCCAACCTCTTTAGCAAAACTTTCTTGTCGTTCCCTCACTTCAAGGTTCAACAAAGAAATATTTTTAGAAAAATCTTGGGATAGTTTTCGTGGCTCCAGGGGAGCTCCAGTTTTCTTGAAATACAGTCCTTGAACTTCGACCATGTCTGGAGAACTCAGGATGGATTGGCTGCGATAAATTTCTTCAATAACCAGGTAGGACTCATATAAGAGGGCGTCAGCCATTTCCAGCAAGCGTTCCAAGAGTCCTTTAGGAAGTTGGGCCATCTTTTCTCGTAAAAAAAGAAGTAATTCCGCAGTAGCTTGGGCATCTGAAAGGGCTGTGTGGGCGTGTTTTAGAGGAATTCCTAATTCTCGACACAATATCGGCAAGCTATATTTTTCCAGTTCAGGGAAAAAAACCTGAGCCAATTCGACCGTGTCAATACGAGGATTTCTTAGTTCATAGCCTTCAAAAAATAAATTTTCCGCCAAGAGATTAGCATCAAACTGAACATTATGTGCTACAAAAATCCCATCCTCCACCAAGTCAAAGATTTTTCTAGCAACTTGCGAAAAATCAGGTGCTTGCGCCAGACGTTGGTCTGTCAATCCTGTCAGTTCTTTGATATGAGCATCCAAGGGTTCATGTGGATTGACATCCGTCGTATAGTGATCGACGATTTTTCCGTCCTCAATCACAACAATCCCCACTTGGATAATTTTAGCCTTACTACCTGTGCTAGTTGCCTCTAAATCCACCACAACATAGCGATTACCAATCGTTTTCATTATAAAAATTATACCAAAAAAAGGGCTATTTGGCACCTGCAAACATGGGATAATTTTCAAACTCAAGAAGGTTACTTGTATTAAAAATCCCAACAAACAGAGCATTCTAGCCTACTAATTTTTTGAAAATATTGGAGAATAAGAAAAAATTGAGAGAAGAAATGTTTGCATCTTCCTTCTCTCAACGAATCATTTACTTTATTTAACCATGTCAGGATCGTAGTCGTAGAATCCTGTATCAAGAAAACGGTTTTTAGGGTGAAGTCTACGCACTTCTTCATCCAGCAAGAAGGCTTGGTCATGGCTAAAGTTACCATCTTGAATCAAGCTACGCGCTTGGATAAAGAGTTTTGCAATCTCAACAAAGTTCTGACCTGGAGTGTAGAGCCCTTCTAGTTTCCAGTGAGTGAAACCATGCTCTACCAATTCTGTCAATTTGGTCATCAAATCAAGATCATTGTTGGCAAAGATGTGGGTACCATGATTATCTTCAAAAATGGAATAATGGCTCTCTGGGTCACTTGGCTCTGCCAAGAAAAGGTCACGCTTGCGAGTCTTTTCATCATCGATATGCGTGAAGTTATAGTAGTTTTGCAAGAGCGGACGCTTAGAATGATGAATGACACTAGCTCCATAAACCAACACTTCAGCAGGAATTTCCAAAATCTCTGGCATCTTAAAGAGTTCAGCCGATGGAATTTCACGCGCCAATACAGCCTCAGATGCGCCAGCCTTTTGTCCCCAGAAGTTTATCTGACGACTGCTAGTTACCATAGTCGAAGCATCGTAGATGGTCTTAAATGAATAACCATCGCGGTTGACTACGTAAAAGACACCTGCATCCCCAATCGTAATATAGTCTGTCTTGATTTCTTCCAAGAAATCGAGGAAGGGCTTGATACGATCCATCATATCTTGGTGCATGAGGGCATTGACTGCAACGATCAATTCCTTACCAGCATCATGAACCAGCTTAGCGATTTCACGCAATTGGTCATGACTAAAGGTCGTTGGCAGACGAAGACCAAAATCTTTCTCACCGACATAGATACGGTCTACGCCAGCTTCGAGCAGTTGTTTAACTTGTTCAATACTTTCAGCAGTTGCTGTAATGATAATCTTTTCCATAAGAAAAATTATACCACATTTCTCAAAAATCAGCTATGAATACTGGGAATTTTCTAAAAAAGGCAAAGTCATTTTTTAAGGTTTGCAATTAAAAAGTGAACAGTAACTAGCACAGTTCACTCTCATTTTATGTAAGTGATTTTTCAACTAGGTAACCATCATTCATAACATAAATACGGTCAACCTTATCAAGAAGTCGTGTATCATGTGTAATCATGATAACTCCTCTACCTTGTTCGTGGGCAATGGCAGCCAACATCTCCGTTACTTGGTAAGCACGCTGGGTATCCAGACTGGCTGTCGGCTCATCTGCAAGAACGATGCTTGGATTGTTATAAAGTGCTCTAGCAATTGCGGCCCGTTGACATTCGCCACCTGATAAAGCCTTGGGATACTGATCTTGTACCTTTTCCAAATCCAACAAGTCAAGTAACTCTTTTCGATCACTTTTACTATTTTTTCCCTTATCTAGTCTGTCAATCAAATCCAGCTGTTCCTTGACCGTTAGAAAAGGAATTAAGTTTGAAGCCTGAAGAATAAAGCCAAACTCTCTAAAACGGAGGTCTGTTTTCTCCTTCTCCGTCAAACTGCCTGTTTCCTTCCCCTTTACCAAAATCTTTCCACTCGATGCTTCCTGAAGTTGTCCTAGAGTCGTTAGAAAAGTCGTCTTTCCAGAACCTGAAGGCCCAACGATAGCTACGAACTCTCCTGCATTTAGCTGAAAATTCGTCTCATGCAGGGCTACGACTTTCATCTTTCCTTCCCCGTAGGTTTTTGTCACTTGAGTCATTTCAATCAATGCTGTCATACTATTCTCCTTATCATTCTGCAATCGCAGTAATCGGGTCCACCTTTAGCAAGCGTGGAAGTGAAATGACACCACCTAGCATGGCCATCAAACAAATCACCAAGCTTAGGACAGAATAGGCTAACCAACTTGGGTAGAAAAAGAAGGTAGCTGGCAAGACTAAAATCACTCCTCCAATAGCAAGCAAGGCTAAAGCGATCCCCATACCAGCTAGGAAGAAGATTTGACAGAAAAGAGACCATACAATAGTTTTGATCTGTATTCCCTGAGCCCGCATTATTCCATAAAGTCCTAGTTTTTGTATGGTAATGATATAAACAAATATACCCACAATCAAGCCTGTAATGATAATCATAGCAAGAATCATCCCTGAAAATACATTAACTTGAGGTGTGTAACCAGGAATTTTCGAAATCATTTTTGGGATGGAAATCTGTTTCAATCCATCGCCAGCCAATTCTATATCATTTTTCAATACCAAGGCAGAGATCGATTTATTAGATTTTAAAGTTCCTTGTAAGGTCCAATAAGTTGTCAAACTCGAAAAGACAACAGGCTCAGTAAAAAATTTATTTCCTTGAGTCAGCCCTACAATCTTGTAACTTACTTCGCTTCCATTGAGTTGAATGGCATCACCTAGCTTGATTCCATAATTCTCAAAGGACTGATCCACAACCACCTCATCGTCCCCTTCAGGATAACGCCCCTCCTTCAAACTAGGTGAAATAAAAGAGTCCCACTCCTGAGCAAAGATGGAAACATTGACCTTTTCACTATCACCGACTAGATTGGTCACAGCGAACATATAACCCAGTGGAGCTGCCTCTTTAGAACTCTTATCCTTATAATCCTTTTCAGGAATAAAAGATGCCGTCAAATTATCATTTGCGTAGTCAGATAAAACCACACCCGTCGCTTGCCAATTATCAATAGCGGCTCGGTTGTTTCGCACAAGACCAAGAGCTAAGCTGGTCATAAAAAAGACCATGAAAGCGATAAGAAAAATGGTAGTTAAAATCAAACTATATCGAAGTTTGTTTTGTAATATTTCTTTGATAGCAAGATACATGCTTATCTCCTTTAACTTTTCAAGAGGTATCGATTAGACACCCTACTACTATAAAAATAGGAGACAGAAAATCTGTCTCTGTATTCAAAACAAATCTCACTAATCAAATTAAATAAAATCAAGAAAATAAGGAAACACATTTTCGTAAAAAAGAATCATTTGGTAGCTCTATTTCCTTGATAATATAAGCAATTATGAATATTAATAAGTATTTGGTGTCCATCCATCCTATCATTTTCACATTATGGTGTCAAGAAAAGTGATTTTGAAAAGGGACTTTATTCTTTTTGTAACCTTTCTGTAATAATTCTCTGCTGAAAAAATGATAAAATAGGTATGTACTGTTAAGGAGAGAATAATGCCCGTAAGAAAATTACAATCCTATGAGGTAGACTATCAAGAAGAATTAAGTCAGCAGGTTCCTCGCTATCAAGATTATACACCTGAAGCGCAATCTGATGCCAATCTCAAGGAAATCCTATTTTTTGTTAATATCGCTGTTTTTTGTATCTGTATTGCTATCTTTAGTTTTATCTTTTTAGCATTAAAATTATCACCTGCTCTTGCATTTGCCGCAGCAATCGGATCCAGCTTACTTGTCTTAAAAGTTCAGCGCTTTATCATCAAACAAAAACGTAGAAGATAAATCCAAAATATCGCCCCATCTGGAGCGATATTTTTATTTTTTCTTTTTAGATGGTGTGTGGATGGCAATCTTCACTTCAAAGATTGTTCCCTTTGGTTTATTATCTTTAACAGTAATGGTTCCTTTTAGGGCATCTACAATTTGCTTGGCTAGGGATAATCCTAACCCAAAACCACCTTTTTGACGGGTTCTAGCCTTATCCACTCGATAAAAGCGGTCAAATATTTTCTTCTTATCTTCTGCTGAAATACCGACTCCATTGTCGGAAACTAGCAAATAAAGATTACGATCAGTCGCTGAGATAAGAAAATCAATTTCACCATCCTCCTCAGTATATTTGATGGCATTATCAAATAGGATGGTCATCAGTTGTTTCAAAAGAAGTTGATCTGTGACAATCGTTCGATGGATCCGATTTTCAAAACGAAAGACACGGTCATTTTCAGAAGCAATCATCTCATAGTTTGTGAAAGTCGTATTGAAAAAACTGGTTGGAACTTCTGCAAGTTCCGGCTTAATCCCATCATCTCTACGAGCTAAGTTCAGCAAGTTTGTCGTCAAAAAACGCATATTTCGGACTTCTTCCAAACTAGACGCAATGCTTTCGCTCACATCCATAATGGTTGCTTCTGGCTTACGAAAAAGGGTCTCTAAACGATTTTGCAAAACTGCAAGTGGAGTTCGTAACTCATGACTGGCATTTTCCACAAAGGACTGTTGCTTCTGCATGCTCTCAAGCAGGGGCCGAACACTGACCCTAGCTAGATAGAGACTGGCAAGTAAAGACAAAATCCAGAAACTAGCCATCACAATCACAATCAATTGCTCATGCTTTTGACTAGCCTGCTCCAACTGACTGGTATTAATCAAGACAGCTGCATACTTGATATTGGTTGAAACCGAACTGATATTGGTTTCCATCAAAATCATACGATAGATTTCTTCTTGTCCATAGCTATTAAAAACCTGAATCTGATAGATATGTCCTAGTTCTTTCTTCTCTAACTTAATCTTATCCAATCCCAAAAATCGATTTCCAGAAAGGAGCTGGGTAAAATTCTTATCAAAAAGAATAACCTCCGTATTGGAGCTGACATTGGGTTTTACTTCAGTCTTGCTAGTATCTGTAGCGGCATTCTCTAAATCTTTAATCTCTTCTGTTGCCCTATTTACCGCAAGCTGGATAACTGCCTGAGGATTTTCACTTAGTCCATGAAGCTTATCATCCACCGAAGTATAGAGACTCGAATGCATGACCTGTAAAATAATCAGAGTCATGGTAGAGAAAATCAGAGTGAAGACACCAAAGTTGCGGATAAAATAACTAAAGTCATCCGCATACCATGTTTTTTTTAGTTTACTGAACATCTTTTAAAATATACCCAACACTGCGCAAGGTTTGCAAATTCTCTGCAAAAGTGGTTCCTTTTAATTTCTTACGGACTTTTGAAACATAGACTTCGACAACTGAAATCGTTGTGTCACTATCAAATCCCCATAGACGATCAAAAATCTGAGTCTTAGGCAAAATAACATTTTGATTTTGAAGGAAATAAACTAATAAATCGAACTCTTTCCCCAACAATTCGACAGGAGTATCTTCGACTTTAACAGTATTGGTTGACAAATTAACCACAATATTTCCATAAGTCAAGGTGTTTTCATTAAATTTACCTGAACGTTTGAGAAGCGCTTGAATCCGCATTTTGAGTTCTTCTAGGTAGAAAGGTTTGGTCAGATAATCATCTGCTCCCAATTCAAATCCATGTCCCTTGTCATCCAAACTTTCCTTGGCAGTCATGATCAGAACTGGTGTCGTAATTCCTTTTTCACGCAATTCTTTCAAGACTTGAAAGCCATTTTTTTCAGGTAACATTAAATCGAGCAAAATCAAGTCATAGACGCCACTTTCAGCTTCGTAGAGACCTTCTTCACCATCAAATACCTGCATGACATCGGCAAAATCGTCTAAAAAGTCAAATACTGAATTTGACAGGCCTAGGTCATCCTCAACTAATAAGATTTTTATCATGAGAAACTCCTCCTTATTAAAACCATTATACCAAATTTGCCTTAAAAAAACTCAACTCTCTACATTTTACATGAGATAGCTGAGTTTTCTTTTTATTTTAGGCTTATTTATGCGTTTCCGTATTGAAGAACGACTGCTTCCACTGCAGTTTTTTCACGGTTAATCAAGTCAACACGCGCTGCAATTTCCTTGATTCCCATACCGATATTACGGCTAAGAGCAAGGTCAGAAAGTTGCGGTTCAAAGAATTCCTTGTACTCTGCCAAGCGTTGCTGAGTCTTAAATACGTGAGCAGGAAGGATAACAAAGCTATCAAAGCTCATATCTCCACCAAGAGCTGCCTTAATCCAAGCCCAATTTTCACGAGCCCAAGACCATGCTGTTTCCTGAGTTGCCTGATGGCTTAAGAACTGGAAGTACCAAGCAGACAAGTCCTGTGGTTTAACCACAAATTTGTCCTTCCAAGCAGCAATCAAGTTTTGGATATTATCCGCATCTGTACTGTATGCAAGAGCTGCTGCCAACTGACGTTTAAAGACAGCATCTGTTGCGTGCGTATAAGTATCAAGATAAACTGCTAACAAGTCTTTAGTTTCATGATGTTTCATCTCATTGATCAGAACTTGTGAACGAATGGCTGCTGGAAGTCCTGCAAGATTCTCCTTGTGAGCTGCGAAGATTTGGCTAGCGACTTGACTAGCTTCTGCATCATTTGAGCGAATCATCATAGAAATGGCCAACTGACGAACCAATTCATCCTCATCTGATTCCCCTTCTTTAGCTTCGAAACCAAGACGATCATAGTTGTGACGAGCCAATTTAGCAACTAGTGCTTTGAATGCTTTTTCAGCTTCTGTTTCTTCGTCGATAAAGCGCTCAAGGGCAGAAATCACTTGAGAAACAGCTGAAACCACAAGGTAAGACTCTTCCTTAGCAAGTTTATCAAGGACTGGGAGCAAGTCAGCATAAGAAATGTGCCCTGCTTCAGCAAGCAAGCGACGTTCTTGGACGATTTGCAGTTTGCTTGTGTTATCAAGCTCAACTAGGTCAGCAAGAACTGCATCCAACAAGTCTCCTTGATAGTCGGTAATGTAGTGGGCTGTATTTTCAGTGTTGAGACGAAGAGCTCCTTTGTTTTCAGCAAGAAGAGCTGCGTAGCCAGGGATTTCGATACTTTCAGTTTCAAGTGTATCTGGCAAGCCTTTCCAGTTGCTGTTGAGTGGTACAACCCAGAGGCGATTCTTATCTTCGTGCTCACCGATAAAGAATTGTTTTTGTGAAATCTTCAAGATATCATTTTCAACTTTGACAGTAAGAACTGGGTAACCAGGTTGCTCCAACCAAGAATCCATGAAGGCTGCAACATCACGGCCTGATGCTTGACCAAGGGCATCCCAAAGGTCACGGCCGATGGTATTGCTGTATTGATGTTTTTCAAAGTAAGCGTGCAAACCTTTAGCAAAATCAGCATCACCTAGCCAACGACGAAGCATGTGCATGAGGCGACTTCCTTTGGCATAGACGATAGCTCCGTCAAAGAGCGTATTGATTTCATCTGGATGTTTAACTTCGACGTGGACAGACTGAACACCATCAGTCGCATCTCGTTCAAGAGCGTGAGGCACTCCACCTGTTTGGAAATCTTCAAAGATATTCCAGCTTGGCTCAATGGCATCCACACAGACATATTCCATCATGTTAGCAAAGCTTTCATTGAGCCAAAGGTCATCCCACCATTTCATAGTAACGAGATTGCCAAACCATTGGTGAGCCAATTCATGGGCCACAACAAGGGCAACTTGTTGACGACTGGCAAATGTAGAGTTTTCATCTACAATTAAGCAAACTTCACGGTAGGTCACAAGACCCCAGTTTTCCATAGCACCAGCTGAGAAGTCAGGAAGGGCGATATGGAGAGATTGAGGGATTGGATACTTAACTCCATAGTAATCTTCGTAAAACTCGATTGAGCGAACAGCGATGTCCAGTGAGAAATCAAGGTTAGATAATGGGTGGGCTTTGGTTGAGTAGACACCTACAAGGGTACCGTTTTTAGTTTTAGCCGTCACACCTTGCAAATCACCCGCAACAAAGGCTAACAAGTAAGAAGACATGCGAGGTGTTGTCTCAAACTTCCAGATACCTGTTTCCTTACGGTTTTCAACATCGATTTCTGGCATGTTAGACAAGGCCAATTCACCTTCTGCTTGGTCAAAACGTAGAGAGAGGTCAAAAGTTGCTTTGGCTTCTGGCTCATCCACACATGGAAAGGCTTCGCGCGCAAAATGACTCTCGAACTGAGTAGACAAGACTTCCTTCTTCACTCCATCAACTGTGTAGTAAGAAGGGTAAATCCCTGTCATGTTGTCTGTAATCTTACCCGAAAAGGCAAGAACCACTTCAACTTGACCAGCCTCAGCCAATTCGATATGAAGTGCTTCATTTTCATGGTCAACTGTAAATGGACGAGCTTGACCTGCAACTTCTACAGAAGCGATTTCCAAATCTTTTTGATGAAGGGAAATACGGTCACTTTGTGCTTGGCCAGTGATGGTCACCTTCCCAGAAAACGTCTTGGTCTCACGACTCAAGTCTAAAAATAAATCATAATGTTCAGGAACAAATTGCTTAATAAAATGTTCAACTGCTTGCATAGTTTTCTCCTATTCTAAGTTTAAGAGCTGCTACTCTTCTTCAAACAAACTTATTATATCATGTTTTACTTGAGAAAAAAGGATTGGACGGTGATTTTCCAAACTTTCTTCCTTCTAATAGTCTACAGTGGGTAGACCTTGCTAAATTCTTCTAAAACAACCTTGCTTTCAGGTGTAAAAGTCAGTCCTGCTTCTTTCAGCCACTCGGCGAAACAATCCTCATGAACCTGACGCCAATAGGCTAGGGATTTGTCACCTTCCCCTTCCTTGTAGGCATGTTGAGCAGAAACTTGATTGAAGGGCTGGACAGAAACCTTTGTAATTTCAACAATACAGACAGCCTGATTTTGACTATCTAAAATGACATCAAAAGTTCCTTCTTGAGGAAGAGACTCGACTTCTAGTGCATAGAGATCGTAGGCTGATGCTGTTGCAGTCTTTTCGCCTCTTAAAACCAAATCTGCTAAAAGGTCTGGTTCCACTCCAAAAGCCCAAGCATCGATTTCATCTCCTATAGAGGGGTTAATTTTCTTGTAGGCATTCCACATTTCTTGCGGTGTCATAGGTTGCTCCTTTTTCTTAACTTTATTCTCCCTACTTCAAAGACCATCCACCGTCTATTGTCAATATTTGTCCTTGCATGGCACTCGCTTTCCCACTTGCTAAGAAAAGGCTAATCTCTGCTATTTCCTCTGGCTCAATCCAGCGCTTGATTGGTGTTTCACTCGCCACCCAGTCTGCTAAGCCACCTGGTTCAAAGTCGGCAGCAGTCATACCCGTCTTGACTGCTCCTGGAGCAATTCCAAAGACCTGAATTCCAGCTTCAGCATAGTCTAGAGACAACTGCTTGGTAAATCCAGCCAAAGCATGCTTAGAGGAAGTATAGGCATGACCACCACCGCCTGCTAGGCTAGAAGCGATAGAACACATATTGATAATGATCCCCTTTTTATTTTCCAACATTTGAGTCAAATAGTAGCGAGTCAACTCAACAGGAGTCACATAGTTGATTTCAAAAATTTCTTGAATTTCCTGCGCTGTCTGTTCCAATAGGGGTTTATAAGCATCCAAAACTCCAGCAGTATTGCACAAAACATCCACCTTAGGACACCAGTCAAAAATAGGTTCCAAGTCCAAGGTCAAATCTCTCTGTAAAAAGTGGAAATCACCCTCTAAGAGTGGATTTTCACCTTGGTCAACTCCATAAACTTGATAGTCCTTCTCTAAAAAAAGGCGAGCTTGAGCCAGACCAATCCCTGAACTCACTCCTGTAATCAATACACGTTTAGTCATTCACTTCTACCCAATCCGTCGCCAAAACATCACAAGGTGTCGGACTCCACATGGAAAAACCTTCTCCTTCTCCAGACACGTTGATTAGGAAATAAGGTGTCACTTCAAGTGCAACCCCGTTTTGTTCAATGGTGTCAAAAAGTTGGACATAGTTTTCAGCACCTCCCCAACCAGTTCGTACATATTTTTTCTTAGCCTTTAATCCAGGTAGAATTTCTTCAAATGTCATGTTTTTCTCCTTTAATATCAATAATTCTCCCCTTCATTATAACAAAAAACCGCTTTGCAACGGCTTTTTGACTGTAATTTATTTACATCTGCTTCTACTTACGGCAAATTATTCCCTGCAGCAAGATAAATTTCATACCATTCTTTTCTTGTTAAGTTAAAGTTTCCCGCTTGGCTAACTTCTCTCAAGTGCTTAGGATTTGTGGTACCTACAACTGCCTGCATTTTTGCTGGATAACGCAATATCCAAGAAATGGCAATAGTTGAAGAGGTTACTCCATATTTAATAGCTAAACGATCAAGTACTTGATTTAAAGCTTGAAATTTCTCATTGCCAACAAAATTCCCTTTAAAATACCCGAATTGTAAGACAGACCATGCTTGAATAACCACATCGTGTAATTTGCAATATTCAAAAATGCTGCCATCTCGCATAGCTGCTTGACTATCTTCCATATTAACATGAAAACCTGATTCGAATCCTGGAGTAAAAGCCGCACTCAATTGTAGCTGATTAACAGCTAACGGCTGCTTGATATCTTTTTTAAGTAACTCCATCATCATAGGATTTTGATTAGAAACTCCAAAATTTCGAACCTTACCTTGTTTATAAAGGAGATCAAAGGCTTCTGCTACTTGGTCAGATTCCATCAAAGCATCTGGTCGATGAAGGAGCAAGCTATCTAGATGATCAATCTTCAATCTTTGCAAAATTCCGTCAACTGATTTTATAATATAGTCCTTAGAAAAATCAAAATAGGTAAATTCTTCAATGCGAATGCCACATTTGGACTGAATCCACATCTCTTCTCTTAAATCTGGACGATTTTTTAGGAGAAGACCTAACAGTTCTTCACAACGACCACGACCATATATATCAGCCAAGTCGAAAGCATTGATTCCAACAGAAAGTGCTGTTTCTACAAGCTCTTCAACTTCTTTTACAGACTTATCTTCTATTCTCATCATTCCGAGAACAATTTCTGATAATTCTTTGTCATCTTGACCAAGAGTTATGTATCTCATCAAATTTTTCTCCTTTGATTCTACATTCTTCAATTAATTATAACAAAAAACCGCTTTGCAACGGCTTTTTGACTATATTTCACTCCATTTTATCTTCTTAAACCCACGGAAAAAGAGAAAGATACCAATAAAGAGAACAGCTAAAGGAATGAATTTTGTAAGGAAAACATTTGAAATTCCCATCAACTCATAGTAACGAAGCAGAGAACCTACCACAAGATGGGCAACAATCATACTAACAAATGGACGAAAAATCGGTTCTTTCCAATTCCAAATACTGATGACTAGGGAAATCGTAAAGACAGACAAACTATCCCAGGGAGCAGGAAGATAAAATGCTCCTTCTTGTACAAAACTTCCTATTCCTACATATCCCAGAACAACTAGCAGAACAAGAATTCCAACGACAATATAGGTGCCAATTTTCATTTTAGGAGAATCTTGGACTAATCCCCAACGTAAGATTGTGGCCACAAGAGCAAATCCGACCAGAAAAAGAAGAAGTTGCCCTAAAAACGTAAGCAAATTGACTGTTAAGAGAGGACCTTTAGAAAAATCACCCAGTAGATGATAGTAACGTAATATCGCTAGGACAAAAATTGGCGTCAAAAGGGACTCTTTGATAGAACTGCGAGGTGCTTCCTTGAGCATCTCTTTCATTATTTTTTTAGGATTCTTACCTAGATAATCTTCTGCACTCATTCCGTCTCGTTCTGCTTCTGAGAAATCTAACATCATCAAATAAATCTGCTCTCTAAGATAGTCCTCATCATAGAGAAATCCAGCAAGATTAAAACTATCCCACAGTTCCTCAAAATACTTTTGATTCTCCTCAGAAAACTCATGTAGCAAAGCGCTTGTTTCTTCATAATACTTCATTTTCTTCATGGTTTACCCTCCATTCTTAATTCCTTCTACTTTTTGACTCAAATCGTCCCATTGTTGCCAAAAGACCGAGACACGATCTTCTCCTTCTTTCGTTAACGAAAAATACTTCCGATCTGGACCATCTGGCGACGGGCGCATGTCGCCTCTTATCCATTGATTTTTTTCTAACTTTTGCAACAAAGGATAAATAGTTCCTGGAACGATAGTATCAAATCCAGCCTCTCGCAAAGTCTGAACCAACTCATAACCATACCGCTCTTTTTGACCAATCATATCCAAGACACAACCTTCAAGAACACCTTTTAATAGCTGAGTTTCTTTCATCACTTCTCCCTTCTAATCTATTTTGTAATACCTACTAGTAACTTCATTTATAATATACCACTTTCACACTAGTTTGTAAAGCATAATAGTTAAATAAAAAACAGAACTAGCATGAACTAGTCCTGTCTATTTTTACCCAATCACACTTCCGTTTGGTACAGCTGGATCAACTGTGAGAAGGGTTAATTTTCCATCATGTTCAGCTGAGAGAATCATCCCTTGGCTGACATATTTTTTCATCATCTTACGTGGTTTGAGGTTGGCAACGATTTGGACTTTCTTACCAACCAATTCTTGTTCGTTTGGATAGTACTTCGCAATTCCTGAAAGGATTTGACGGTCTTCACCATCACCAGCATCTAGGCGGAATTGGAGCAGCTTATCAGAACCTTCTACTTTGGAAACTTCTTTGACTTCTGCAACACGAATTTCAACCTTATCGAAGTCTTCAAACTTAATTTCTTCCTTGTTTAGTTTGAGCTCAACTTCATCTGGATTCCATTCTTTTTCAACTGCTGATTTATTTCCTTCCATTTGTTCTTTGATATAGGCGATTTCTTCTTCCATATCCAAACGTGGGAAGATTGGTGTTCCTTTGGCAACTACTGTTACACCCTCAGGGAAATTAGCCAAACTCAAGTTCTCAAGGCTCGCTACTTCTTCCAATCCAAGTTGAGTCAAGACTGCACGACTGGTCTCCATCATAAACGGTTCAATCAAGTGAGCTACGACACGAAGACTGGCTGCCAAGTGACTCATAACACTTGCCAATTGGTCACGATGCGCTTCATCCTTAGCCAAGACCCATGGAGCTGTCTCGTCGATGTATTTATTAGTACGAGAGATAAGAGTCCATACTGCTTCTAGGGCACGTGGGTAGTCAACTGCTTCCATGTGTGTATGGTAGTCAGCGATTGATTCAGCAGCTACTTGAGCAAGAGTATTATCAAATTCAGTCACACCTTCTACATAGGCAGGAATTTGTCCATCAAAGTACTTGTTAATCATAGAAACCGTACGGTTAAGGAGATTTCCAAGGTCATTGGCCAATTCATAGTTAATACGGCCAACATAGTCTTCAGGAGTGAAGGTTCCGTCTGAACCAACTGGAAGGCTACGCATGAGGTAGTAGCGAAGTGGATCCAGTCCATAGCGCTCTACCAACATTTCAGGATAAACGACATTCCCTTTAGACTTAGACATCTTTCCGTCTTTCATGACAAACCACCCATGGGCAATCAAACGATCTGGCAATTTGATATCCAACATCATAAGAAGGATTGGCCAATAGATTGAGTGGAAACGAAGGATGTCTTTTCCTACCATATGGAAGACAGTTCCATTCCAGAACTTGTCAAAATTTCCGTGTTCATCTTGACCGTATCCAAGAGCTGTCGCATAGTTAAGAAGGGCATCAATCCAAACGTAGACAACGTGTTTTGGATTAGATGGTACTGGAACGCCCCAAGTAAAGGTTGTACGAGAAACCGCCAAATCTTCCAATCCTGGCTCGATGAAGTTGCGGAGCATTTCATTCAGACGACCATCTGGAGTGATGAACTCAGGATGGGCTTTGAAAAATTCTACCAAGCGGTCTTGGTATTTGCTGAGGCGAAGGAAGTATGATTCCTCAGAAACCCATTCCACTTCGTGACCTGATGGAGCTATTCCTCCAGTTACATTTCCAGCTTCGTCACGGAAAACTTCTGCCAGCTGGCTCTCTGTAAAGAATTCCTCATCTGAGACTGAATACCAACCAGAGTATTCACCTAGGTAGATGTCATCTTGAGCCAGCAAGCGTTCAAAGACCTGCGCCACTACCTTTTCATGGTAATCATCCGTTGTGCGGATAAATTTATCATAAGAGATATCTAGTAATTGCCAGAGTTCTTTGACTCCAACAGCCATACCATCAACGTAGGATTGTGGTGTAATTCCAGCTTCTTCAGCTTTCTGCTGGATTTTCTGACCATGCTCATCAAGACCTGTCAAATAAAAGACATCGTAGCCCATCAGGCGTTTGTAACGTGCTAGGACATCACAAGCGATGGTTGTGTAGGCAGAACCGATATGAAGTTTACCAGATGGATAGTAAATCGGCGTTGTAATATAAAAATTCTTTCCAGACATAATTTTTCCTTTCCAGGCAAATGAAACCTGTTTTTCTAACACTTCATTATATCACATTTTTAATAAATTTCGATAGGGAAATCCATACAAAAACAAGATAGACAAATGTCCATCTTGTTGTTCTTCTTATTCATAACGAAGGGCTTCGATTGGATCAAGTTTCGATGCCTTATTGGCTGGCAAGACCCCAAAAATCATACCAACACTAGCCGAAACTGCAAGACTAAATAGGGCAACTGGGATTGATACTCCTACTTCTATACCCGCAATCAAACCTTGTAACAGTATACCAGCTATAGCGGTCAAGCCTGTCGCAATTGTCAAACCAATGACTCCGCCTAGCAAGGTCAAAATCATGGATTCAATCAAAAACTGAATCAAAATATTAGCACGTGTTGCACCTAAAGCCTTACGGAGACCAATCTCACGCGTACGCTCCGTCACCGAAACAAGCATAATGTTCATAACACCAGTCCCTCCAACAAAGAGAGAAATTCCTGCGATGGCACTAATAATCGTAGTTATAAATCCAAAAAGTTGTTGTACTTCTTGGAAGGCTGCAGTCGCATCTGCCACCTGATACTCCCCTTGCTGAAGACCAGCAATCTCGGTCATTTTTCTAGCTAATTCTGGTCCTACAGTTGGTGTCAAACTGGTATCATTAACTCGGAAAACAATATCAGAAATTTCATCCATATTGAAGTTATTGGCAAGAGAAATATTAGTCGTAATGGGAAGTCCACCAATACCAAATGTCTTGACAGCCTTGGCCTCATCGCTAGTATAAACACCAATAACACGATAGCTAAAACCACCAACATCTATAATCTGGTTAACAGCTTCTTGAGCTGACCCAAACAGGCTATTAGCAAGTTCCTGGTCTAGCAAAATGACACTGGCCACATCTTTATAATCCTGAGCTATAAGACTACGACCTGCAACAATTTCATTTTCAACCGCCTTCATGTAAGTAATATTTCCACCTGTCAAGCTAGCGCGCTCAACCTTTTTATCTTTATAAGACAGGGTCGTATTTGTCGAGTTGGTTACATAGTAACTATCTACACCCTTAAGTTTGGCCGCCTCCTTAACCCAAGCTTCTTGCGGTTTTGGCGGTTCAACATGGACTTCCTCTTCTTTACCAGAGACTGTCAAAGCTGATTGCTTTTGGGTAAAAGAACCATCTTTGCTTTTGATAGGCGAGAAAAAGACATGGATATTCTTCTGTGACTTGGTCATATTTTTATTGATCTGACGAGACATGGAATCTCCCAGAGCCATAATCACAACAACAGATGAAACACCAATGATAATCCCAATCATAGTGAGAAAAGAGCGCATCTTGTGGGCCATGATAGATGAAAAGGCAAATTTCAGATTCTGCATCTTAGTTTTCCTCCTTCTCTAACTGCGAACTGTCAGACGAAATAACTCCATCTCGAATGACAATCTGGCGTTTAGCATAAGCAGCGATTTCAGGCTCATGCGTTACCATGATAATGGTTTTTCCTTCTTTGTTCAACTCAACCAATAGTTGCATAATTTGGTTCCCTGTTTTGGTATCCAAGGCTCCTGTCGGTTCGTCCGCTAGGATAATAGAAGGATTGTTTACCAAGGCACGCGCAATAGCCACACGTTGCTTTTGACCACCAGATAATTCTGAAGGCAAATGGTGACTGCGTTCTGTCAATTCAACCTTATCTAAATATTCCTCAGCTAACTTGCGACGTTTTGAAGATGAAACTCCCGCGTAAATCAAGGGCAATTCTACGTTTTGCAGAGCATTAAGTTTAGATAGAAGAAAGAACTGCTGAAAGACAAATCCGATTTGTTGGTTACGGACCTTGGCTAGTTGTTTTTCACCTAGTCCCGCCACTTCTTGGCCTTCAAGATAATACTCTCCACTGGTTGGTGTATCCAACATCCCAATCGTATTCATGAGAGTGGACTTACCAGACCCAGAGGGTCCCATGATGGCAACAAACTCACCCTCATTCACTTCTAGGTTGATATTTTTGAGAACCTGCAGTTCTTGGTCACCATTACGGTAACTTCTGCAGATATTTTTTAGACTAATTAGTTTCTTCATCAGCCTTCACCTCTTTTCCTTCCTCTAGAGAAGACGTTGGGTTACTGATGACCTTGACTCCATTTGTCAGACCTGAAGTGATTTCTTGGTTGTCTGCATCAGCATTACCCAAACCAACTTCCACTTTCTTGGCCTTTTTCTGCTCGTCAAGCACCCAGACATAGTTCTTATCATTTTCAGTCACAATACTTGTTAGAGGAACCAAAATAGCTTTAGTCTTGTTCTTCACCTCAACACTTACTGAGAATCCTTGTTTCAAGTCACCGATTTCACTTGTAACATCGATGGTATATGGATATTTAGAACCAGAATTACCACCTGCTGCTGCAGTAGCTGCACTTGCTGCTTCGCCACTAGTTTTAGGATAGTCAGAAATGTAGCTAATCTTACCAGTCCAGCTCTTATCTTGGTAAACTTTAGAAGTAAAAGTTACTTCTTGTCCTACAGAGAGGTTGGCAAGGTTATATTCAGATAGTTCACCTTTAACTTGCAAATTTTCATTGCTAACGACATGAACTACCACCTGGCTAGCTCCAGTTGGAGATTTAGAAACATTACGATTGACTTCGACCACAGTTCCCTCTAGGGTACTAAGAACCGTCATTGCATCCAACTGACTTTGAGCCTTACTTAGTTGTGCTGCTGCATCTGCACGAGCATCACGAGCATCACCTAGTTGCGCATCAATAGATGACACTGCATTTCCTGAGACTGGAGCTGGAGTTTGGGCTGTTGCACCTTCGCCTCCTGCTGGCGCTGGTAACTGTGGAGCCGGAGCTGAAGCGGCTTCATTTCGTGCTTGATTTAGTTCGTTGATATGACGATCTGCCTTCGCAACTGCTCGACTCGCTGAATCATAGGCCGCCTGGGCTTCTGAACTACTGTACTTGACTAAAGCCTGCCCTTCGCTGACCTTATCACCCACAGAAACAAGGATTTCATCTAAATCTCCCTTACTAGCATCAAAATAAACATATTGTTCATTTTTTGCTGTTACTGTCCCTGACAATAAAACAGAGGACGCCACGCTTCCTTCCTTGGCAACAACAAGATGAGTAGGCTCATCTTTTACAGCAGTCTGAGATGGTTGTCTAAAGAGCAAAATCCCCCCAGCACCTAATACAACTACACTGGCAGCACCGATTGCTGCATACAATTGCCACTTTTTAGCTTTACGATTCTTCTTCATAATGAAACTCCTTTTTGATTTAAAGTTCTTAACAATATTATATAAAAATTAGCAAATATAAACAATAACAGTTCAGAACGAAATAATGACATTTCGGGATTTGATTATTATTCGGAATCTATTTTTTATTACCATTGTACTAGTTATATAATACACTTTATTTTCCTTTTTTGCAAGCCTTTTCTTTAATTTTTTTGAACGTAGCAGATTTTTGCAATCACATCAAAAAAAAGATAGAATATGACTATCAAAAAATGACACTCTACTATTTAAAAGAGTACAAAGGAGTTTTTAATGAGAGAATATGATATCATTGCTATCGGTGGAGGTAGCGGAGGAATTGCTACCATGAACCGTGCCGGTGAACATGGAGCCAAAGCGGCTGTTATTGAGGAAAAGAAACTAGGTGGAACCTGTGTCAACGTCGGTTGTGTTCCTAAGAAAATCATGTGGTACGGAGCACAAATCGCTGAAACTTTCCATCAATTTGGAGAAGACTACGGTTTTAAAACTACTGATCTTAACTTTGACTTTGCAACCCTACGTCGCAATCGTGAAGCCTACATCGATCGCGCTCGTTCTTCTTATGATGGAAGTTTTAAACGCAACGGTGTAGACTTGATTGAAGGACATGCTGAATTTGTAGATTCTCATACTGTCAGCGTAAATGGTGAACTCATTCGTGCTAAACATATCGTGATTGCTACTGGTGCCCATCCAAGTATTCCTAATATTCCTGGTGCTGAGCTAGGTGGATCTTCTGATGATGTATTTGCTTGGGAAGAATTGCCAGAGTCAGTTGCCATTCTAGGTGCCGGTTATATCGCCGTTGAATTGGCTGGCGTACTCCACACCTTTGGTGTCAAGACAGATCTCTTTGTTCGTCGCGACCGTCCTTTACGTGGTTTTGATTCCTACATCGTTGAAGGTTTAGTCAAGGAAATGGAAAGAACAAACTTGCCGCTTCATACTCACAAAGTTCCTGCCAAGTTAGAAAAAACTGCTGAAGGCATTACCATTCATTTCGAAGATGGTACTAGTCACACAGCTAGCCAAGTTATCTGGGCTACAGGTCGCCGTCCAAACGTTAAGGGCTTGCAACTTGAAAAAGCTGGTGTTACTCTGAACGAACGTGGCTTTATCCAAGTAGATGAATACCAAAATACGGTTGT
The DNA here is from genome assembly GCF_008763935.1 of Streptococcus mitis. Classification (GTDB taxonomy): domain Bacteria; phylum Bacillota; class Bacilli; order Lactobacillales; family Streptococcaceae; genus Streptococcus; species Streptococcus mitis_DB. The sequence continues at coordinate 324,763 of NZ_VTQF01000002.1, read as the reverse complement.
TGAGGGAATCTATGCTCTAGGTGATGTAACGGGTGAAAAAGAACTGACTCCAGTTGCTATCAAGGCAGGACGTACCCTATCTGAACGCCTCTTTAACGAAAAAACTACTGCAAAAATGGACTACTCAACTATTCCAACTGTTGTCTTTTCACACCCTGCTATCGGAACTGTTGGGCTGACAGAAGAGCAAGCTATCAAAGAATATGGTCAAGAGCAAATCAAGGTTTACAAATCAAGCTTTGCATCTATGTACTCTGCCGTTACTAGCAATAGACAAGAATCCTGTTTCAAACTCATAACAGCTGGTTCAGAAGAAAAAGTTGTCGGACTTCATGGAATTGGCTATGGTGTTGATGAAATGATTCAAGGATTTGCTGTTGCTATCAAAATGGGAGCAACCAAGGCAGACTTTGATGCAACTGTGGCGATTCACCCAACTGCATCTGAAGAATTTGTAACTATGCGTTAATCGAAACAAAAGAAGCTGATACAAATGTGTCTGCTTCTTTTTTAATGTCTTACAAATCTACAAAAAAATTATCCAACTTAACCAATAAGCAAAATCGGCCGTTACAGTTTTTGTTACCTTGTTTTAAAAAATTGGTTGACAATAATTACTCTACGAGTATAATAGTTACTATACATCAGAAAAGAGGTTAACTATTTTGAAAAAAGCTCATATTTATGCTATCCCTGCTATTGGAGCTGCTCTCATTGCTGTTTTGGCACAAATCAGTCTTCCAATTGGACCCGTCCCCTTCACTCTGCAAAACTTTGCAATCGGCTTGATTGCTACTGTCTTTAGACCGAGAGAGGCTGTACTTTCTGTCGGACTCTATCTTCTTCTAGGTGCTATCGGTCTTCCTGTTTTTGCAGGAGGTGGAGCTGGTTTTCAGGCTTTAGTTGGTCCTACTGCAGGCTATCTTTGGTTTTATCTTGTTTATTCTGGACTTACCTCTTCTCTAACTAACAGTGATAGTGGTTTTGTCAGAATTTTTCTAGCAAATCTCTTGGGAGATACACTTGTTTTTGTTGGTGGGATTCTAAGCTTGCATTTCCTAGCTGGAATGGCAGTTGAAAAAGCTCTTGTTGTGGGGGTATTTCCCTTTATCATTCCAGATCTTGGTAAAATTATTGCTATTAGTTTTATTAGCCGTCCATTACTTCAACGCCTTAAAAATCAAGCTTACTTTGCTAACTAAAAAAGGATATCGAGTTGTCATAACTCAATATCCTTTTCTTTCATTTTGAAAACTTATACTCAATGAAAATCAAAGAGCAAACTAGGAAGCTAGCCGCAGGCTGTACTTGAGTACGGCAAGGCGAAGCTGACGCGGTTTGAATTTGATTTTCGAAGAGTATTATTTACCTTTAAAGGCATCCACCATCGTTTGAAATTCTTCATTGGAGAGAGTAATCCCTTTGCCCATTTTAGTATGATCTGGACTCCAAGCACGAATATCAAACTTTGCAGGAGCACCATTAAAGCTCACACGGTTGATTTCCTTGGTCCAACCTTTTTCGTTTTCAGAAAGAGTCAACAAGTGCTCTTCGATTTCAAATGTAAATTCTGCCATTTTCTTCTCCTTTTTTAGCTTTCATTTGATTATTCGTAAAATCTTGTAGATTTTAGGAAAATTTTATATAATATTGATATAAAAGAAGGGAGGCCAATATGAGACATAAATTCCAGCAAGTTCTAGATAAAATACATGACTTTTTAAATGGATATGACCAACCTGACCAGACTAAAACCAACTCCCTTACAGCCACTATTGAAGAAGCTATCCAGAAACATACCGCTATTCACCTCATCTTGTCTGAGACAAGCTTTACAGGTGACATCATCAAATACGATCAGCAACGCCAGCAAATTATCGTGAAAAATTTTGCCAAAAATGTGAGCCGGATTATTCGCATAAGCGATATTCAACGCCTGCGATTTGTCCCTTCAACTGTCCAAACAGCTCAAAAAAATAGATTTAAGAAAGAGTGAGATGTAGTTGCTTCATCCCACTCTTTTTCTTAGCGAACTTGTTCAAAATGTAAATGAACAGCGATATGGTCTCCATAACCACTTCTTTCCAAGTCACGTTGTAGACGATAGGAAATGTAGTGTTCTGCAATGGTAATGTAACCTGCACCCAGTAAACGATGTTCAACCATAGACTGAATCATGCTAATGGTAGCACGTTCCACCTTGGCTTCTTCCAAATCCAAAACCACTTTCTTAGTGACTTGTGCAAGGTTTTGACGCAAATCATCTGTTAATACATAGACAGTCTGGGCTGCCTTTAAGATGGCTTGGTAAATCTTATCTGGATTAAATTCAGCAATTTCGCCATTACGTTTGATTACTTGCATAGGTTTCTCCTTTATTCTTTGTTTTCTTTGATTTCTGCCAGCATTTTTTCTTCTTCTACTGTCAGTTGATAATGTTCAAGCAAATCCGGTCTGCGTTCATAGGTTTTCTTTAAACTCTCATACAGGCGCCATTGACGAATCTTTTCATGGTGCCCGCTCATCAGAACATCTGGGACAACCATACCACGATAATCATAGGGACGTGTGTACTGAGGATACTCGAGAAGCCCAGAAGAAAAACTATCATCTTGGTGGCTAGACTCCTTGCCAATCACTTCTGGAATCAGGCGTACCGTAGCATCAATCATGGTCATAGCCGCCAACTCTCCACCAGTCAAGACATAGTCGCCTAGGGAAATCTCATCTGTCACCAAAGTCTTAATCCGCTCATCATAACCCTCATAGTGCCCACAGATAAAGATTAGCTCTTGCTCTTGGGCCAAATCCTCAGCATAAGCCTGATCAAACTGCTTTCCAGCTGGATCGAGGAGAATAACGCGCGGATTTTTCTTTTCAATAGCATCAAAGGCATCGAAAATGGGTTGGGCTCGAAGCAACATCCCCTGACCGCCTCCGTAGGGCTCATCGTCTACATGGCGGGCCTTTTCAGCATTTTCTCGGAAGTTATGATACTGGATATCCAAGAGCCCTTTTTCTCGAGCCTTTCCAACGATTGAGTGCTCCAGTGGAGAAAACATCTCTGGAAAAAGGGTTAAAATATCAATCTTCATCATCTAACCCTTCTAAGATTTCCACATTGACGCGGTTATTTAGAATATCAACATTGAGAACCACTGGTGGGATATAAGGCAATAACAAATCACGCTTGCCTTTTCGCTTGACCACCCAGACATCGTTAGCACCTGGTTGCAGGATTTCTTTGATGGTTCCAATCAGATTCTCCCCCTCATAGACTTCCAAACCGATAATCTCATGATAGTAGAATTCACCATCATCTAAATCGTTTAAATCTTCCTCAGCGACCTTGAGACTGTATCCCTTGTACTTTTCGATAGCATTGATATGGTACATATCTTTGAATTTAATAATGTCAAAGTTCTTCTGTTTACGGTGGCTAGCGATGGTCACTGTTTGAACAAACTGATCTTTTTCATCAAACAAGGCAAGCTCAGTACCTTTTTTAAACCGTTCTTCTGCAAAATCCGTCACAGACAAGACTCGCATCTCACCCTGCAACCCCTGCGTATTGACGATTTTCCCAACATTAAAGTAGTTCATATTGTCTCCTGTACTCTATTTCTTTCCATCTTATTCTGACAATTCTCGAATAATAGTCACAATTTTTTCTGATTCTGACCATTGTAAATAATGGTGATTCCCTCCTAAAATGAGTTTAGTATTGGAAGTCCAATATTCTGATTCTCTGTACTCTTTTTCTCTATAAGGCTGACAAAAAATAAATACAGGGACATGAGATTGTATTGATAAATTCTCAAAATCTTCCTCAGTAATCTCTCCAGATATCTGAAATCCTGTATCTTGATTTTCCAACTCTGAACCTTTTTCTTGCATTATTTCCCAGATTTCTTTATTAATTTCAATGCTAAATGTTGCTTGAGTTAAGTTCTTAAAATAAAGTTCAGGACCATACTCGTCAATCAGCCTCATCTGCTCTTCCATTTCTGGATAAGGATTTTCTGAAAAATCAGCAAACATGACTTTTTTAGTTGTCGGTTCAATTGCTACTAAAGCCTGACACTTAATTGGTTTGTTGAGCAATTTGCAAGCTAAAATTCCACTCAAACTATGTACACAAAGTATATATTCAGAAATCGCCAATTCTTCAAGTACTTCATAAACCGCATCTGCAAGATTATCCAGATTTTTACCAGATTGGTCATGAATCGGACTCCTACCTGTGTTCGGAAAATCAATTGTCAAATAACCAATTGTAGGAGGAAGTTTTTCAAGTATAAGTGAAAAATTTTCATAACTTGGTAGCAAACCTGCGCCACTTAAACAAACTAGCATTTTCTTTTGTTTTTGATAAGTAACAGAGAGACTACCAATTTCTGTAGATACTTCAAACCTCTTCATAAAGAAATCCACTCGTTCTATATAATGAATTATTAAAAATCCTTATCCTTTATTTTATCACGTTACAGAGATTTTCACAAGTTGGATAGTTCCTATCTTACGGGCCTACTACTTCTTCAAAAAATTCACCAATAAGCTGATTAAACTCTTTAGGATGGTCATTCATCGGTTGGTGTTTACTATCTGAAATCGTTACTTGACGCGCATTGGGATTTAAGGCAATGATACCATCGTAGATCATTTTTAGGTGTTTGGGAAAATCATTTTCGCCTCTTACTAATAGCATAGGAGGGTTTCCTTTATATCCTTCTATCTCATGAACTGCCAAGAAACCTGTGATTCCAAGGTTCAAGAAAACATCTCGCCCAGTTTCTATGATTGCCGTCTTGACTAATTCTCTTGTGATAGGATTATCTGTACACATTTTTGAGTTCTTATCTGCAATCAACTTCCAAGGAATCGTTTTATACATAAGGGAACTATATTTTATGCGATTTCTCTCTTTATCTGATAGGTAACGATGCTGTCCCCAACTATCTACCATGACCAAGGCTAGGACTCTTTCTGGATGGCGAAAGGTGTACTCTTGAAGTGGATTTCCTCCCCAAGAATGACCAACCAATATCACCTTATCCAACTGGAAATAGGACAAAATAGCATCTACATCTTGAACAGCACCTTCTAAGTCGGGTAGGCCAACTTTCATAGGTGATTCACCCTGTCCTCTAACATTTACAAAGTAGAGGTTAAATCCTTCAAAGGCATCATACTGGTGGGCCCACATCTGACTACGTCCACAAGCTCCATGATAAAAAATAATGTGTCCTTTATTTGTGTTTCCAGGACGATGATAAACAGCCAAGTCACAATCTAAGACTGGTATAATGTGACGTATCAAAGTCTCAGGTTTTCTGTTATAAAAAGCAATAGCTTCAGCTATATCATTTTGCTTCATTTCTAAACTCTCTCTTCTTTATCCTAGTATTATTCTTTTTATCTATTTTATCATGCTATATTAAAATCATCATTTTCTAAACTTAAATCCATTAAAAATTTTGAATCTTCTGTATCATTTAGATAAAGAAAAAGACTGCTCAGCAATCTTTACTTTTTTCTCATCAGATTCATGCCTAAAATTCCAGCAATAATCAATGTTGCTCCGATCACATGGTAGCTATAAATTGGTTCGTGGAGGATAAGAGCTCCGGCTAGAATAGTCAAAACTGTTCCAAGATTTCCAAAGACACTGACGGTTGATGCTCCAAGTCGAACAATAGCATAGATAGAGAGACTACCAGTCACTATAGAGGCTAGAATTCCCAAATAGAGCATGGAAAGCAGATAAGGAAGCTGTCCGAGCGGTGCAACGTAGGCTAATATGTTGCCATCTAGATAGTGCGAGGTCAGACTCAGCGTATTAAAGGTAACGAAGCCAACAAATATCACAACGGCTGTCATATCCATAGCCCGATAGCGTCCTCCTTTGGACTTGCTGAGAATATTGTTTATTGCATTGGCGAGAACAGATCCCAACATCAAGAGAAAGCCAAAGCTAGCAGTCTCAGTACCAAAGTTAGCTCCTTTACTAAGGAAGATGAAAACTACTCCTGCTACGGATAAAAATAAAAAGAACTTTTGAAGCAAGCTTGTCTTTTCCTTGAGAAAGGCTGATGCTAAAAGGAGCGTAAAAATCGGGACAAGAGCCTGTAGAATTCCCGCTTCAGAAGACGATATATACTGTAAAGCAAAGGATTGAAAAATAAAAAAGAGAAGCGGATAGAAAAGACTCATAGGAAGAATAGAAAGAATATCTTTTCTACTTAAACTCACTTTAATAAGTTTGGTTTGATGAAGAACGACCATTACTAAAGCTGCGATTGTATAGCGATGCGCTAAGTTTGTGAGAGGACTGGCATAGCCTAAAGCAATCTTAGTAAATAAAAAAGAAAAACCAATGATGGCTGAAAAGGATAAGGCTGCTAGGTAAGCTTTTGTTTTCTCGTTCATAGACTGTTACTCCTTTTAAAAATAGCTATTCTCAAGATTGATTGACTATAATTCTTTGAGACTATCATTCCATTGTAGCATAGTAGAATCCTAGATGCTATTTCTAGGATTAGTATTTTATGCCTTCTATCACTCTTTCAAGCTGATAAATGCTTTCTCGTTGCCTATAAAGGAGGCAGCTATGCTGACCTGCTTTTCTCGTTCTTGTCTCACAAGTTCTAGCTTGTCTACCTCTTGGAGATTACTTACTTTGATAATATAAACTGCCAGTTTCCTTGTTTTCTATTTACTAGCTAGACCAATATATGTGAAATCTTCTTTATAAGAAAAAAATCATTTCTTATTCTCTTAGAAATTCTCTAAAAATCCTTCCAAATCACGTTCATGTTGGTACTTAATGGCTGCAGTTTTGTCTTTCTCAAAGATAGTCTTGGTAAGGTCAATATGATTAATAGCTGCTATTGCGACGGTGTAGTGAATGATATCAGCCAGTTCTTTTGCTAGTTCCTCGTTAGAATCCTGAACGCCCTCTTTTCGACCAGAGCGTCCATTTAAAACCTCAGCAACTTCTCCAACTTCTTCTACTAGCTTAATAAAAAGCCCTTCTTCTGTTCTAGATTGTCGGTAATGGTCAAGTAAATATTCCTCTAGTTGTCTAACTGTTAAATCTCTCATTCTTTCTCCTTGCAAAAAAAGCGAGACATCCGTCCCGCCCTTCTTATTTTTCGTCAATAACGATTCTTACTTTTTTGTCTTCAGTTGGGACAGAGTAGACAATCGTTCTTATCGCAGAAATAGTGCGACCCTTACGACCGATTACACGACCCACATCGCTTTGATCAAGATCCAAATGATATTCCAAAAATTCTGGTGTATCTTCAATCTTGATAGTTAAGGCATCTGGTTGTGAAATCAAGGGTTTCACAATCGCAATAATGAGATTTTCAATCGTATCCATCTGTCAACCTACTTTAAACTTATTTTGAGAATTTAGAATCGTGGAATTTTTTCAATACGCCTTCTTTTGAAAGGATGTTACGTACTGTATCTGAAGGTTGAGCTCCATCAGCCAACCATGCAAGAACGCGGTCTTCTTTCAAAGTTACTTGGTTTTCAGCAACAAGTGGGTTGTAAGTTCCAACTGTTTCGATGAAACGTCCGTCACGTGGTGAACGTGAATCTGCTACGTTGATACGGTAGAAAGGTTTTTTCTTAGAACCCATACGAGTCAAACGGATTTTAACTGCCATTTTTAAAGTCTCTTTTCTTATTTTTTATTTCGGTGAAATAGCTGAGCTATTTAGCACATGTTCTATTATAGCAGATTTCTGGCAGGTGTCAAGAAAAAAACTTGACAGAGTTTTATTTTTTTTTACTACTAGAAATTGGTTATAATCTTAAAGAAAAAATTAGAAAGAAATCGTTTATGAATACTACTTTTAATACTATCTATAAGGACTACCCTGTCAAGCCCTATATCTCTCCTAATAGTGATATGGAAGCCCCTAAACCTGTCCCAAAACGCAATATGGAACTACTAGAAGACAATCTATTGGCAGGTGATATCATCCTTATCTGGAGAATCAACTTTGGAACTTTCACTACTGAAACATGATTTTAAAAACTCCAATTCGAATATGATTCAAAATTCTCTTAAAATCAATATTTTCCCACTTTTTCAGAAAAAAATTTTCATCTAATTTGAATAACTTTCAATTAAATGGTGTATTGTAGCAGGTTCTTAACGCTTTGAGAACTGACTAGCTTTACGAGCTTTCTTAAGACCTCGTTTGGAAAGTATGAGTTTCAGTTGGACTAAAAACAGCGAAATATCAAGAATTTTAAGAACGATATCTACTAATTAATTTATAAAATATGAATTAATAGATTCTAAATGGGGGAATAATTTAGTTCTGTAAAAGTTTAGTTCTGTAAAAATTAACTTCTACACCTATAACGCTTATTCTGACAGACTTTATAACAGCCTAATAAAAAAGTAGAGTTTCATACAGTATCTAGATTTTCCAAAAATTCTTTATCATCAAATATTATTAACGAAACTATCCAAACCAAATCCGATGCATTGCTTCAAAGAATTCTTTAGTTGTTTGACTATCGAGGGCTTTTATTAAAAAATTTTTTCAAATAATTGCCACCTTGTCACATAAATTCTTGCTTTCCAAATTCAAATGTGATATATTTATAACATAAAATTTAAGTGTTATATATTTATAACACAAAAAAGGAGTCTATCATGAAAAAAAGTCAAAAAATGCGTGGCCTCATTGCAATGATTGCCGTAGCTCTCTTTATTGATTTTACTGTTTTATTTGGTTCTAATCTTAGTTGGGGACCCAAGTTAGTTATTGCTGGTATTTCAGTGTTAGGTCAGATTGTAGCTATTTGGGGCTGGCTACATAAGAAACCATGGCCTCATAAGAGTCATAAAAGTAAGGGAAAGACTATTTTTGACTTGTCTGCTAAGCTTTACACGATACTTTTTTTTGCAGCAAGCATTTTTTATACAGTAGGGATTTGGGTTGCGACCCCAAGCGTAAGTTCTGGTATTAAAGAATGGATTTTGGGAATTGGCCTCGTTATTGAAGTGATTGTATTTGGTTTTTTCTGTTTGAAAAATGTCAAGGAAACTCCGGACGAACGCTTTTATGCTAATTTAGCCAAGGCAGCTAGCTTGATGTTTGTTTTTATACTAGGCGCACTGATGATCCTAGCAGTTATCATTGGGTATATGGGGTCTCTCACTCTTTACATGGGACAGATATTTATTAGCATAGCTGCCTTGATTTTCATCTTTTCGGTTGTCTATCTTATCTTGGAACGGAGAGGATAAGTATGTCCAAAGAAAGCAATATTATTACTAATCTCAAATCTGTTCGTGAGTCCACAGGCATGACTCAGCAGGAGTTAGCCGACCTCATCGGCATGCGACGCGAGACAATTCTGCACTTGGAAAATAACCGTTACAATCCTTCGCTGGAAATGGCTCTTAAAATTGCTCAAGTTTTTAATCTGAAAGTAGAAGACCTCTTTGAACTCAGACATAAAGAGGAAGCATAATTCTTTTCGAGACCTAGTATTAAGTTCATTGACTAATTAGGAATTGAAGCCAAAAGAAAAAATCCTTTGAAAATGTGCTCTTTTAAAATATAGTAATTCTTTCTAATTGACGTTTACTAATTGTGATACTTTACGAGCTTTCTTAAGATCTGATTCCCTAAATACTTTGAATACACTTATGGCATTGATGCTCCTAAGCAAGCGACTTTCTGGTTGGCTTCCTCTTAAACTGTCTTGTCACTAACATTTGAAATCCACTTCCTTTTAGGGTACAATGGTAGAAATAAATTTTTGAGAGGAATAGAATGAAAAAACTAGCAACCCTTCTTTTACTGTCCACCGTAGCTCTAGCTGGATGTAGCAGCATCCAACGCAGTCTGCGTGGTGATGACTATGTTGATTCCAGTCTTGCTGCTGAAGAAAGTTCCAAAGCAGCTGCCCAATCTGCTAAGGAGTTAAACGATGCTTTAACAAACGAAAACGCCAATTTCCCGCAACTATCTAAAGAAGTTGCTGAAGACGAGGCTGAAGTGATTCTACACACAAGTCAAGGAGATATCCGTATCAAACTATTCCCTAAACTCGCTCCTCTAGCGGTTGAAAACTTCCTCACTCACGCCAAAGAAGGCTACTATAACGGCATTACCTTCCACCGTGTCATCGATGGCTTCATGGTTCAAACTGGAGATCCAAAAGGGGACGGTACAGGTGGTCAGTCCATCTGGCATGACAAGGATAAGACTAAAGACAAGGGAACTGGTTTCAAAAACGAGATTACTCCTTATCTCTATAACATCCGTGGTGCTCTTTCTATGGCTAATACTGGTCAACCAAACACCAATGGTAGCCAGTTCTTCATCAACCAAAACTCTACAGATACCTCTGCTAAACTCCCTACAAGCAAGTATCCAAAGAAAATTATCGAAGCCTATAAAGAAGGGGGAAACCCTAGTCTAGATGGCAAACACCCAGTCTTTGGTCAAGTGATTGACGGTATGGATGTTGTAGATAAAATTGCTAAAGCCGAAAAAGATGAAAAAGACAAGCCAACTACTGCTATCACAATCGATAGCATCGAAGTGGTGAAAGATTACAATTTTAAATCTTAAAAACCAAAAAAATACAGTATCCACATTCGGTACTGTATTTCTTTTACTCTCATTCTTAAGTTAAATTATTAAAATCCCAGATTTGGTCCATCCAACCTTCATAAAAGTCTGGTTCGTGACAGACCATAAGGATAGATCCTTTGTATTCTTTAAGAGCGCGTTTGAGTTCATCCTTGGCATCCACATCCAAGTGGTTGGTCGGCTCGTCCAGCACTAAAACATTGTTTTCACGATTCATCAAGAGACAGAAACGAACCTTGGCTTGTTCCCCACCTGACAAGACCTGAATTTGGCTTTCAATATGCTTGGTTGTCAAACCACAACGGGCAAGGGCTGCACGAACTTCTGCTTGGTTGAGTGCAGGAAAGGCATTCCAGACAGCTTCAAGTGGTGTTTGACGATTGCCACCTTCTACTTCCTGTTCAAAGTAACCAAGTTCTAGGTAATCACCTCGTTCAACTTCCCCAGCAATTGGCGGAATAATCCCCAAGAGACTCTTCAAGAGAGTTGTTTTCCCGATACCATTAGCACCGATAATGGCAACCTTTTGATTGCGCTCAAAGGTAAGATTTAAAGGCTTAGTCAGAGGACGGTCGTAACCAATCTGCAAATCCTTGGCTTGGAAGATAAAGCGCCCTGGCGTACGAGCTGATTTGAAATCAAAGGATGGTTTTGGTTTCTCACTTTGGAGTTCGATAATATCCATCTTATCCAATTTCTTCTGACGAGACATGGCCATGTTTCGTGTTGCAACACGCGCTTTGTTCCGAGCAACAAAGTCCTTGAGGTCGGCAATCTCTTTCTGCTGACGTTCGTAGGCCGCCTCCAGCTGGGATTTCTTCATGGCATAGACTTCTTGGAACTGGTAGTAGTCACCAGAGTAACGCGTCAGCTGTTGATTTTCCACATGATAGACAATATTAATCACATCGTTCAGGAATGGGATATCATGTGAAATAAGGACAAATGCATTCTCATAGTTCTGGAGATAGCGCTTGAGCCAGTCAATATGCTCAGCATCCAAGTAGTTGGTCGGCTCGTCCAAAAGCAATATATCTGGCTTTTCAAGGAGAAGCTTAGCCAAAAGCACCTTGGTTCTTTGCCCACCTGACAAAGAAGTTACATCCGTATCCATTCCAAAGTCCATGACACCAAGGGCACGCGCCACTTCGTCAATCTTAGCATCCAAGGTATAGAAATCACGACTCTCCAAACGGTCTTGAAGTTCTCCAACTTCTTCCATAAGTGCATCAACATCCGCTCCGTCTTCAGCCATTTCCATATAAAGGTCATTGATTCGGACTTCTGCTTTAAACAGCTCATCAAAAGCTGTACGGAGCACATCACGCACCGACTGCCCTTCAGCAAGGACAGAGTGCTGGTCCAAATAACCAGCAGTCACATATTTAGACCATTCGACTTTCCCTTCATCTGGCAACATCTTACCAGTTACAATGCTCATAAAGGTTGATTTTCCTTCACCATTAGCACCGACCAGACCGATATGTTCTCCCTTGAGGAGACGGAAGGATACATCTTCAAAAATTGCACGGTCACCAAAACCGTGACTCAGATTTTTAACTTCTAAAATACTCATTTTAATTCCTTATCTTGTTTTTATGTAGTTGTTTATAGAGGAGCCAAGCCAGATAGCCACCCAAGGTATTGGTCCACAAATCATCAATCTCAAAGACGCGATTGAAATCAAAGAAAAGGTCCAAGACTAACTGCGTACACTCGATTCCAAGACTCACTAGAAAACTGAAAAGAAGAACTCTTTTTGTTTTCCTTAAGTTTGGAAAGAGATAAAGGAGTTGGAAAACAAGAGGAAAAAGCAAGAAGACATTGAGGATATTTTGTAAAAAAATCCAAAATAATTGTCCTACATCACTCACTTCGCCCAGTTTCCAGAGAGAATTGAAAGGAGTCAAAAGAAAAACCAGGCGTCCAAGATGCTGAATACCTGGAGTTTCCACTCCCACGGGAGAATGTTCTTGAGGAGTAAAGCAAAAATAGACGATACAAATGCTATAGAAAATGACTCCCCAAACCAAAATATGATTATAAGTTTTCTTCATCATTAAGGATTGACTGCTGCGACTGCTTTCTGGCGGTCACGTTTCATTGTGTTAGAGCGCAATTGTCCACAAGCTGCATCAATATCTGTACCATGCTCTTGACGAACAACACAGTTGACCCCTTTTTTCTTAAGCGTATCATAGAAGGCCAGGACGCGCTCTTTAGGACTACGGCTATATTGGTCATGCTCACTAACTGGGTTATAAGGAATCAAGTTGACATAAGACAATTTCTTGATGTTCTTGAGCAATTCAGCCAATTCTAAGGCTTGTTCTACACCGTCATTTACTTCATTGAGCATGATATACTCAAAGGTTACACGACGATTGGTTGTTTCGATATAGTACTCAATAGCAGCAAAGAGTTTTTCAATCGGAAAGGCACGGTTAATCTTCATGATGCTTGAACGCAACTCATTGTTAGGTGCGTGAAGGGAAACGGCAAGATTGACCTGAACTCCTTCATTAGCAAAATCACGAATTTTATGGGCCAAACCTGAGGTTGAAACCGTAATGTGACGAGCACCGATAGCCATTCCCTTGTCATCATTGATGGTACGGACGAAATTCAAGACATTGTTGTAGTTATCAAAGGGCTCACCGATACCCATGACAACGATATGGCTGACGCGTTCGTCCTGACCACGCTCATCAAAGTATTTCTGAACCAGCATGATTTGTGCTACGATTTCACCGTTATTGAGGTCACGTTGTTTCTTAATCAAACCAGAAGCACAGAAGGTACAACCGATATTACAGCCGACCTGAGTGGTCACACAGACTGACAAACCATAGTGTTGACGCATGAGTACTGTCTCAATCAACATACCATCAGGCAATTCAAAAAGATATTTAACGGTACCATCAGCAGACTCTTGAACGATACGCTGTTTCAAGGGATTGACCACAAATTGGTCATTGAGCTTAGCAATCAAATCCTTTGACAGGTTAGTCATTTCTTCAAATGACTGGACACGTTTACGATATAGCCATTCCCAAATTTGGTCTGCACGGAATTTCTTTTCTCCCTGCTCCAAAACCCATTCCTGCATGGTTTGACGTGTTAAACTATAAATTGACGGTTTCATTTCTTCTCCTTATTCTCTACTCACTTCTGACGAATGATAAAATGACGTTGCCCCTTGTCCTCTTTCTGAGAATGCTGGTCTTTCTGACGACGTCTATTTTTCTTATCTGCATTCGGTTTTCGTTTTGTTTGAGCCGGTTTCTTTCCTTTTCTAGAAGGTGTTTCTTCTTCCTTCTTACGTATTTTCTTGTCAAATGATGCTCGCTTAGGGGCTTCATTTTCTAAGACAAAATAAGCACAACCATAACTACAATACTCTAAAAGGTAGTCTTGTAAACGACTGATTTTTTCAAGTTTTTCTTCTGTTCGATCATCCTTGTAAAAACCTCGTAGGCGAAGCTGTTCGTTGCTCCAGTCTCCCACGATATAATCAAACTTTGTTAAGACTTCTGAAAAACGCTGATTAAAAGCCGTCACATCAAAGGCATCCTTGATATTTTCCACCAAGGAAAAAGCTATCCCTTCCGTTTCGACCTTGTCCCCATGTAAATGGAACTCAGGACCAGGAAACTTGTTATAGTTGTATAATTCAGGTGCAATTTCTTTTCGCATAGATATCCTTTTTTCACGATTACTTAATACTTTATTCTACCATAATTTCTAGCAGTTAGCACGTTTCTCATAAAAATGAAAAAAGTCTGACGATTTTGTCAGACCAAAATAATATAACCTTAAAAAGAGAAGAACAATTCTTCCCTCCAACTATCATTATTTAGCAGCTGCGTACAATTCATCTACTTTGTTCCAGTTGATCACTGAGAAGAAAGCTTTGATGTAGTCAGGACGCACGTTGCGGTATTTCACGTAGTAAGCATGTTCCCAAACGTCCAAGCCCAAGATTGGTTTTTTGCCTTCTGAGATTGGTGTGTCTTGGTTTGCTGTTGAAGTCACTTCAAGCTTCCCTTCTTTGTTGACAACCAACCATGCCCATCCTGAACCGAAACGAGTTGTTGCTGCTGCAGTGAAGGCTGCTTGGAATTCTTCAAATGAACCAAATGTTGCATCGATTGCTGCTGCAAGTTCTGCTGATGGAGCTGTTTTTTCAGGAGTCATCAATTCCCAGAAAAGAGCGTGGTTCAAGTGTCCACCACCATTGTTGATAAGCGCTTGACGGATATCAGCTGGGATAGATTCTACATCAGCAAGCAAGGCTTCAAGGTCTTCACCGATTTCAGGGTGTTTTTCTAGAGCTGCATTGGCATTGTTGACATAAGTTTGATGGTGTTTGTCATGGTGCAAGTGCATTGTTTCCGCATCGATGTATGGTTCCAAAGCGTCGTATGCATATGGAAGATCTGGTAAGATAATAGCCATCTGTAATACCTCTTTTTCTTTCTATATGAAAATGATAACGCAAACATTCACTTTTTTCAAGTTTTTTGCTTATAGATAAGGAAATCACTGAAATACTTTCTAATAATACTCTTCGAAAATTTCTTCAAACTGCGTCAACGTCGCCTTGCCGTAGATATATGTAACTGACTTCGTCAGTCTTATCTACAACCTCAAAGCAGTGCTTTGAGCAACCTGCGGCTAGTTTCCTAGTTTGCTCTTTGATTTTCATTGAGTATAAAATAAGCAAATCAGCAAGAAACCCATGACAAGATAATCTTGACACGGGTTTTAGTTTCAAAAAAATATCAATTTACCTGACAAGCAATCTGTAAGAGTGCCTTTTCAAAAAGGAAACTCTTTTCATAAAGACCTGTTTTAATCTGATAGTCTGTCTCAATCAAATAAGAAATAGCTTGCTTCAAAAAGCTCAAGGAAAGTCCTCTTGAATCTCTCAGCGCAAACTTAATCTGATAGGGATTTGGATTGCGTCCGAGAAAACTTCCTAGACTACTTGCAATCTGAGATTCTGCTTGTCCAGACTCCGCCAAGATTTTCACCTGAGTAAAAGTCCGAAATTGTCCCAGCATAACTGCAATCAGTTTAATTTCATCTTCACCTTGCAAGGTCAAGTCTCTAACCAAATCGCGCGCCTGGTCCATCTTTTTAGTCAGAATAAACTGAGTTAAATCAAAAATATTGTCCTGCAAGGTCTTGGGAATAGCATTGACAATATCCTCTTCCTCGATAACAGAGTCTTCCTTATAGGACTGTAAAAAGAGGAGATTTTTCTGGACTTCGCTAAATTGAAAACCCGACTTGACGAGAAGATTTTCAAAAGAATGATTGGCAAACTGCAGACCTTGTTTCTGGCTCCACTTTTGGAAATACTGGCGCAATTCTTGTTCTTTTGCTTCTACTGCATCAAAGACCTTGGCATCACGCTTAAGTAATTTTACCAGCCGTCTTTTACTATCCAGTTTTCCTTCTGCAAAGATTAACAACTTGGTTGTTGGTGAAGGGTTATCAAGGTATTCCTCAAACGACTTGAGTTCATCATCTGTTAAAAAGCGTTTCTTGGCTGTTGTGATATCGACAAAATGATCCAATATCACGATTTTCTCATCAGCAAAGAAAGGAAGGCTGACCAACTCCAGTTCTACATCTTTGTAAACTACTTCTTTCATATCAAAGTAGGCAAAGTTGAGGTCAGCAGAATCATAACCAATCTGTTTCAATACTTGACTCTTCATAACTTCAAACTGACCCTGGTCTGTCCCTGTAAAAAGGCTCAGGTTCGGTAGATTTGCTAGAGTCAGTTTTTGACTTTCTTCAATGGCTAGCATCTTCTCTCCTTTCTTCTGATTTTTCGATTTAATTTAGTCAATATAGCGCAATTTCCCACGGAAATCTTCTAGGCTTTCGTACCCTTTTTCCGCCATGATTACTTTCAGTTCATTGGTAATGCGGTCAAAAGCACTGACTCCTTCTTTGTGAAGAGTGGTTCCCACCTGCACCATACTTGCTCCACAGAGGATATGTTCAAAGGCATCACGACCAGTCAACACGCCACCTGTTCCGATGATTTGGATTTGAGGGTTTAAGCGTTGATAAAATGCGTGAACATTAGCAAGAGCAGTCGGTTTGATATACTCTCCACCGATGCCACCGAAACCATTTTTAGGACGAATAACGACAGACTCATCTTCTATATAAAGGCCGTTTCCGATAGAGTTAACACAGTTGATAAACTTGAGTGGGTACTTGTTAAAAATAGCTGCCGCTTGGTCAAAATGAACAATATCAAAATATGGTGGCAATTTAATTCCAAGAGGTTTGGTGAAGTAGGCAAATACCTCTGCCAAAATCCGGTCTGTTGTCTCAAAATCATAGGCAATCTGAGGTTTACCTGGAACATTTGGACAGGAAAGATTTAGCTCAGTCAGACCACGAAACTCACTCTCTTGGACTTTTTTCAAGATAGTATGGGTTTCCTCTGGAGACATGCCAACTAGAGATAAGAAGAAAGTCCGGTTCGGCTCTTTTTCCTGCAGATCCAAAAGATAGTCCAAATAATAATCTAAGCCATTATTCGGTAATCCCATAGAGTTGATAGAACCAAGGGGAACATCTTGATAGCGTGGCTCAGGATTTCCCTGACGAAAGTCCAAGGTCGCTGTCTTCGTGACAAAGGTTCCTGCCGCTGAGTTTTTAACGCCCTCTAACTCCTCTATCGTCATACAAGCCACACCTGCTGCATTCATCAAACAATTGTCAAACTCAAAACCAGCAATTTGTGTTTTCGTTGATACCATGATTCTAATCCTCCAGATTCCTTTTATTGCTAATATTATACCATATTTTCAGATTTTCTCTTTGAGAAAGATATTTACAAGAAAAAGGTTCGTTTTTTATCTATTTTCAAAAAGTCTCAAAACTAAATTGATAGAATTTTTAGAAAATTTTTGTTTTTTCTCTTTACAGTTAAAAAAAATTCTGCTATAATGACACACATAATTAAATTAGAATTTAAGGAGAACGATATGACATCTGCTAAAGAATATATCCAAAGCGTGTTTGAAACTGTAAAAGCTCGTAACGGGCACGAGGCTGAATTCCTCCAAGCTGTTGAAGAATTTTTCAACACTTTAGAACCTGTATTTGAAAAACACCCTGAGTATATCGAAGAAAATATCTTGGCACGTATTACTGAACCAGAGCGCGTGATTTCTTTCCGTGTTCCTTGGGTTGACCGTGATGGAAAAGTTCAAGTAAACCGCGGTTACCGTGTTCAATTCAACTCAGCTGTTGGACCATACAAAGGCGGACTTCGTTTCCACCCAACTGTAAACCAAGGGATTTTGAAATTCCTCGGATTTGAACAAATCTTTAAAAACGTTTTGACTGGACTTCCAATCGGTGGAGGTAAAGGTGGATCAGACTTCGATCCTAAAGGTAAAACAGATGCTGAAGTGATGCGCTTCTGCCAAAGCTTCATGACTGAATTGCAAAAACACATCGGACCATCACTTGACGTACCTGCTGGTGATATCGGTGTAGGTGGACGCGAAATTGGTTACCTTTACGGTCAATACAAACGTCTTAACCAATTTGATGCTGGTGTCTTGACTGGTAAACCTCTTGGGTTTGGTGGTAGCTTGATTCGTCCAGAAGCAACTGGTTACGGTTTGGTTTACTACACTGAAGAAATGCTCAAAGCTAACGGTAATAGCTTTGCTGGTAAGAAAGTGGTCATTTCAGGTTCTGGTAACGTTGCTCAATACGCGCTTCAAAAAGCAACTGAACTTGGTGCAACTGTTATCTCTGTATCTGACTCAAATGGTTATGTCATCGATGAAAATGGTATCGACTTCGATCTATTGGTTGATGTTAAAGAAAAACGTCGCGCTCGTTTGACTGAGTATGCTGCTGAAAAAGCAACTGCAACATATCACGAAGGTTCTGTATGGACTTACGCTGGAAACTATGACATTGCGCTTCCATGTGCGACTCAAAACGAAATCAACGGTGAAGCAGCTAAACGTTTGGTTGCTCAAGGCGTTATCTGTGTATCTGAAGGTGCCAACATGCCAAGCGACCTTGATGCCATCAAAGTTTACAAAGAAAATGGAATCTTCTACGGACCTGCTAAAGCAGCCAATGCCGGTGGTGTAGCCGTTTCAGCCCTTGAAATGAGCCAAAACAGTCTTCGCCTTTCATGGACTCGTGAAGAAGTTGATGGCCGTCTCAAAGACATCATGACAAACATCTTCAACACAGCTAAAACGACTTCAGAAACATACGGTCTTGATAAAGACTACCTTGCAGGAGCTAACATTGCTGCCTTTGAAAATGTAGCAAACGCTATGATTGCACAAGGTATTGTTTAAGATTCATTTGCTTAATCCTCAATCGCTTCGATTGGGGATTTTTAGCTTGAATTAAAAAGTTGGAAAATTACTTACTCGCCCCCTTTTTTGCCCCTTCTTGAACAAAAAGAAAAACCGCTACTCCTAAGAATAGCGGTTTAATCATGTTTTTAAGCTACTAATGTAGTCGCTCTATTATTTAAGAGTAACTGAAGCTCCAGCTTCTTCCAATTTAGCTTTGATTTCTTCAGCTTCTGCAGTTGCAACGCCTTCTTTAACAAGTGCTGGTGCACCGTCAACAAGTTCTTTAGCTTCTTTAAGTCCAAGACCTGTGATTTCACGTACAACTTTGATAACGCCAACTTTTTTGTCGCCTGCAGATGTCAATTCAACGTCGAATGAATCTTTAGCAGCACCAGCGTCAGCAGCACCAGCTGCAGCAACAGCTACAGGAGCAGCTGCAGTTACACCAAATTCTTCTTCGATAGCTTTTACAAGGTCGTTCAATTCAAGGATTGAAGCTTCTTTAATTTCAGCAATAATGTTTTCAATGTTCAATGCCATTGTTATTTCCTCCAAATATGTTTTAAATTTATAATATTTTTTGTAGCTAGGCTACGCTGCGTAGCTTAAGATTAAGCTGCGTCTTCTTTGTTGTCTGCAACCGCTTTGACTGCAAGAGCAACGTTGCGCACTGGCGCTTGAAGTACAGAAAGGAGCATAGAAAGAAGTCCTTCGCGGTTTGGAAGAGTTGCAAGTGCAAGAATCTCTTCTTTAGATGCGACAGCGCCTTCGATTGCACCACCTTTGATTTCAAGTGCTTCAGCGTTTTTAGAAAAGTCGTTCAAGATTTTCGCTGGTGCGATAACATCTTCGTTAGAAAATGCTACTGCAGATGGTCCAACAAATACAGATGCAAGGTCTTCAAGACCAGCTTTTTCAGCTGCACGACGCAAGATTGAGTTTTTAATCACTTTGTACTCAACTTCGCTTCCACGAAGCTCACGACGAAGAACTGTATCTTGCTCAACTGTCAAACCACGAGCGTCTACAACGACGATAGATGCAGCAGCTTTCATTTTTTCAGCTACTACGTCAACTAGTTCCGCTTTTTTAGCAATAATTGCTTCACTCATTAGTGTGTTCACCTCCGTTATTATTTTGCTTGGGGAATTTTTCCAAAAGAAAAACGCGCCCAAACCTAGACACGAAAGTACAATACGCTTCTTTTTACATGATACGTTTTGTCCTCGGTAGGATCCTTATGAGTCGAGCTCCCCTACTGTCTTAGGCAGTTTTTTCAAACCGTATATAAGTATAGCATAGTCAAAAAAAGAATGCAAGATTTTTGCAAACTTTTTTTAAAAATTTTTTCGTGATTTTTCTTTTAAAGTTCTACTGTTAAGACTTGACCTTGCTTAACAACCTGTTCTCCGCCGATATAGACATCATCAACATCACTGGATTTAACAGCATAAACCAGGTGAGAGAGCATATTTGCCTGAGGTTGAAGATGGATTTTCCCTTGTGGTTGGATGACCAGAAAATCTGCTTTCTTGCCAACTTCCAGACTTCCTATCTGATTTTCCATTCCAAGGACCTTGGCCCCTTCGATTGTCAGTGCCTTGAGGGCTGTTTCGATTGGAAATTGGTTGGCATCCTCACTTTTCATCTTCTGAAGAAGGGCTGCAGTCCGTCCTTCCTCAAACATATCTAGATTGTTATTGGAGGCAACCGAATCTGTCGCAATTCCCACAGCCACTCCTGCTTTTTGAAGTTGGATGATTGGAGCAATTCCTGATGCCAGTTTGAGGTTACTGATAGGATTGTGGGCAATAGACACTTGAGAAGTTGCCAAGCGTTCAATTTCTCTCTCGTTTAATTCGACCCCGTGAGCAAAGACAGACGGATGATCTAAATACCCCAGTTCTTCTAGAAAGGCTAAGGGGCGTTTGCCGTAGCGTTTCAGGATAATGCCTGATTCCTCCTTGGTCTCCGCCACATGGATATGGATTGGAATAGCAAGCTCTTTCGCCATATCTAAGCTCGTTTCCAGCAAGTCTCTATCACAGCTGTAGGGAGAATGTGGGGCTACCATCACCTTGAAATTTGGATTTTTATATCCAATAATTTCCTCAATGATTGCTCGAGTTCTGCTTATAGTTTCAGCAGTTGTCTCTGTCTCCGAAGAAAAAAGAGTCGGTGAGAAATAACAACGCATCTTGGAAGTTTTCACTGCCTGATAAATCCGCTCAATATCCACACCATTGGTATTATACATATCGTTGAAGGTTGTTGTTCCCGACTGGAGCATTTCTATCATAGCTTCTTTAACCGCTCTTGTTGTCATGTCGGGAGTAAATCCTGCTTCTGCAGGCCAGATATAATCATTGAGCCATTCATGGAGATTGCTATCATCTCGGATTCCTCTCAATCCTGTCATAGCAGAATGTGTGTGGCAATTAACCAAACCAGGCATAATCCAGGCTCCCTGATAGTCTATAATCTGCTCAGCTTGCTCTAAAATCTCTGACTTCTCTTGACCAACATAGACGATTTGAGAATCCTTAACTGCTAAGATTCCATTCAGATAAACATGGAAATCTTGATCACAAGTCACGATATTTACATGCTGATAGACTTTCATTCTAGGCTCCTTTTCTAAAAGACAATTTATACTCAAATTCAAACCACTTCAGATTCATCTTGCCGTAGATATATGGTTACTGACTTCGTCAGTCTTATCTACAACCTCAAAACAGTGTTTTGAGCTGACTTCGTCAACCTTATCTACAACCTCAAAGCAGTGCTTTGAGCAACCTGCGGCTAACTTCCTAGTTTGCTCTTTGATTTTCATTGAGTATTACAGTGAATAATTTTTCTAGCTATTGTAACAAAAAAGTCACCCGAAGGCAACTTTTTTCGTCCATAAACTTTCAAAAGAGAATGGATTATTCAGAGCTAAAAGCGGCAGCTTGCTGCATATGGTAATACTTGCCCTTTCGAGCCATGAGATCCTGATGATTACCATGCTCCACGATGTCACCATCCACCAAGACAAGAATCAGATCCGCATCCTGAATGGTAGACAAGCGGTGGGCAATGATAAAGCTTGTACGCCCCTTCATGAGTTTTGCAAAGGCATCCTGAACCAGCACTTCTGTCCGCGTATCAATGGAAGAAGTCGCCTCGTCTAAGATAAGAATCTTTGGAATAGCCAGAAAGACTCGGGCAATTGTCAAGAGCTGTGCTTGACCGACAGAGAGAGATTCTCCTGCATTTTCCAACTTGGTATCATATCCTTGTGGCAACTGTTGGATGAAAAAGTCCGCATTGGCTGCTTTGGCAGCAGCAATCACTTGCTCCCGACTAGCATCAGGATTGCCGAAGGCAATATTGTCATGAATGGTCCCTTGCTTGAGCCAGGTTTCCTGTAGCACCATGCCAAACTGCTGGCGTAAAGAGGCACGACTATAGTCATAAATGGAACGACCATCCAGCAAGATAGCTCCAGAGTTAATGGGATAAAAACGCATGAGGAGATTGATAAGAGTTGACTTGCCAGCACCTGTCGGACCAACGATGGCTACCTTACTACCAGCTGGAATATCAATAGATAAATCCTTAATCAAAATCTTTTCAGGATGATAGCCAAAAGAGACATGTCTAAAAGAAATAGCTCCCTTAACTTGGTCACTGGTCAACTCTTCCTTACCACTTTCAGCTACCTCAGGACTCTCTAAGACTCCATAAACACGCTCTGCACAAGCGAGAGCACTTTGCAACTCAGCTAGCACTGAAGAAATATCGTTAAAAGGCTTGGTGTACTGTTGAACATAGTTCAAAAAAGTCACTAAGCGTCCAATGGTCAAGGTAGAGCCTATCATGATACGATAAGCTCCCACTCCAGCTAGAAGGGCATAAATAAGCGCATTTACAAAGCGAGTCGAAGGATTAACCGTTGAAGAGTAAAATATGGCCGACTGCGAATAGCCTGCGTAGTTGTCATTAGCCTGACGCAGTCTTTGGATAAAATCTTCTTGAGCATTAAAGGACTGGATAATGGTCTGCTGGCTCAACGATTCTTCAATTAATTGTGTCTGAATCCCCCTTGTCTCTGTTTGCTTTTGGAAGAGATGATAGGAGCGTTTGGCAATAAAGCGTGAGATTACCATAGACAGTGGCGTCAACAGCAAGACTAAGAGAGTCATGAGAAGATGAATTTGAAGCATGGCCAAAATACTAACCAAAATCATTAAGACGCCAATAAAAAATTGGTTAAAAATCATTGTCAAGCCAGCTGCCAACTGTTCGATGTCTGTGGTCACACGACTGACCATCTCTCCACTTCCTTGCTGATCAACAAAAGCAATCGGTAACCGATGGAGCTTATGGATGATTTGCTCTCGCAAGTCTCTGGTATAAGAGAAGATTAGGCGATTATAAATAAGAGGATTTATCCATTGTACCAGTGTATTTCCTATGACTACCAAAATCATCTGTAGGAAAATCTGCCAAAAAACTGGTGAAGAGCCAGTCACTAGGACTTGGTCGATGACCTGACCAATCAAGATAGGAAGATAAATTGATAAGCCAACTTGGGCAATAGTTCCTAGGAAGGCTAGGAAAAGGAGGAAGGGATGGCTTGCTAAATCTTTTGCCAAACGTTTGAGAGTCTGGTTTGCAGTTTGTCGTCTCATGCTAGCCCTCCTTTCCATGTTGGGATGCATTGATTTCGCGATAGACTTGACTAGTCTTCATCAAGTCCTCGTGCTTGCCGATAGCTAGGAGCTCACCTTTTTCCAAGAGGAGAATCTGGTCAGCCATCTGAAGTGTCGACGTTCTTTGAGAAATCAAGATTAAGCTCGTATTTGGCAAATTTTCTCGAATAGCTTTCAAGAGTCTAGACTCGGTAATGGTGTCCAGCGCCGAAGTTGCATCATCTAGGATGAGAAACGGAGTCTGGCGCAAGACTGCTCGAGCGATAGACAGTCTTTGTTTTTGACCACCTGAGAAATTTCGTCCTCCTGCCTCAACTGGAGCATCCAAAAGTCCTTCCTTTTCACTGACAAAATCCTTGGCTTGAGCAATTTCCAAGGCATGCCAAAGTTCTTGGTCCGTTACTTCGTGATTGAAACCTAGAGTCAAGTTGGAACGAATAGTTCCCTTAAAAAGTTCGACTTTTTGGGGCACATAGGCAATCCATGACCGCCACTGCTCCAAATTAAGAGGACTACGTCCATCTCGATAAAGGTCAATGCTCCCCTTGTCTGCTGGATAAAGTCCAAGAATGAGTTGCACCAAACTTGATTTACCAGAACCCGTTCCCCCAATAATACCAAGGATTTGCCCTTGCTTCATATCAAAGGAAATGTCTCTCAGAGAAGGCTGGGCCGCATCAGGATAGGTAAAGGTCAGTTCTTGAACTTGTAAAACCTGATTGCTGGTAACTTGCTTTTTCTCTAATTCTGAATGGATATCCTCTGGAGCTTCAGAAAAGACTTCCTCGATTCGCTTGGCTGAGATATAGGACTGGTTAAGAGAATTGATCAGCATGGCGAGCTTAACCAATTCCACCAAAATTTGTAAGAGATAGTTGATAAGGGCAATCAGGGCACCCTGACTGAGTAAACCTCCTTGAATTGAAATATAGCCCTGCCAAATGATAACGAGGAGGGTTCCATTCACAATCAGATAGGTCAGAGGGGTTAATAAACTAGACCAGAAACCCGTCTTTTCTTGCAATCTAGCATAGACTTGGTTAAGGGTTTGAAAAATCTG